>JACMOJ010000072.1 GCA_014378085.1 Burkholderiales bacterium
ATGTTGACTGCGGCGGCTTTGCTGCCATTTGTCGTCGGCATGGCGACCTGGTTCTATCTGCTATGCGCTGTCGTACTAAATGCCGTCTTTATCTGGTTTGCGGTGCAGCTTTACCGTCGTTATACCGACGCGTTGGCCAAGAAAACTTTCAATTTTTCGATTCTGTATTTGGCGTTACTGTTTGCGGCATTGCTGATTGATCATTACGCGCCACTTGTCGCGACACTTTGATGTTACGTGTTCGTCGGGCTGCTTGTATCTTCTTACTGTTGCTGCTGATCACCGGTTGCCGACAGTCTCCAACTTCATTTAACGCCGTAGACATTACTGGCGCGCAAGGTTATGGAACCGACTTTCGTCTGACCGACCACACCGGGAAGCCGCGCACGATGGCTGACTTTCGCGGCAAAGTTGTGGCGATTTTCTTTGGCTTTACCTTCTGCCCCGACGTCTGTCCGACCACGTTATCCGAGATGCGGCAGGTCATGCAACAACTTGGCCCAGCAAGCGAAAAACTCCAGGTGTTATTCATCACTGTTGACCCTAGGCGAGATACGCCAGAAGTGCTGTCGAAATATGTGAGCGCCTTCAATCCGACTTTTTTGGGGTTGTACGGCGATGAAGCTGCAACTGCAAGAGTCACCAAGAACTTCAAAATTATTGCGCGGGTTGCGGCGGGGAAAACCGCCGACTCGTATACCGTCGACCATACTGCAGGAATGTTGATTTTTGACAGACAGGGTCGCTTGCGTTTGATGGCACCGTACGGGCTGGCTGTCGATAAGTTGGCCGCAGATATCAAACAGCTTTTTTAGGGAGAAAGCATATGGCAATTGAACGGTTACACGTAGGTAAAAGACTGTCGGAGGTGGCGGTTGATGGCAACACCATCTATCTTGCCGGGCAGGTTGCCGAGGATAGTAGGCAGGATATTTCTGGCCAGACTCGGCAAGTGCTTGCGGCGATCGACAAGCTTCTGAGAGAGTCCGGTAGCGACAAGACAAAATTGCTGCAAGTAACCATTTTTATTGCCGACATGCAGGATTTTTCCGGCATGAATGCGATTTGGGATGAGTGGGTCGTAGCTGGTGCCACTCCCCCTCGCGCGACGGTAGAGGCGAAGTTGGCGAAACCGGAATGGAAAGTGGAAATGCTGGTTGTTGCGGCGCGCTGATCTTGGTCATCAATAAAAAGGGGCACCAACTGGTGCCCCTTTTTATTAAGTCGAAAATCCGGCAGTTAAGCAGCCGCGTACTCGTTCAACTGCAACCTCATTTTCTGCATAGCTTTTACTTCAATCTGGCGGATTCGCTCAGCGGAAACACCGTACTCAGCAGCCAATTCGTGGAGCGTTTTTTCTTCCCCCTCGTTCAGCCAGCGGGTTTCAATAATCCGCCGACTGCGGTCATCCAAGGTCGCCAGTGCGGCTTGCATACCGGTTGTCGCCGCAACCTGCTTTTGCGTGGCGCCAAGCCGCTCTGCAGGGTCCACTGAATTATCCGCAAGATAAGCGATCGGGCTTACCCAGCTCTCATCGTCGCCGTCGTTGGGTTCAAGCGAAATTTCCTGCCCAGTCAGCCTTTTCTCCATCTCGCTAACGTCAGTTTCTTTCACATTGAGCTGGCGCGCAACTTCCTTCACTTCCGTCGGCGACAGCGTTCCAAAGTTGGGCTTCATCGAGCGCAAATTGAAAAATAACTTACGTTGCGCTTTGGTGGTTGCAATTTTTACGATACGCCAATTTTTCAGGATGTACTCATGCATTTCCGCCTTAATCCAATGGACGGCAAACGAAACCAGCCGGACGCCGCGATCTGGATCAAATCGCTTAACCGCCTTCATCAGGCCAATATTGCCTTCTTGGATCAAATCTGACTGCTGTAGTCCATAGCCGGCATAGTTGCGTGCAATTGAAACAACCAGACGCAGGTGTGACATCACCATCTCTGAAGCGGCGGCGAGGTCGCCGTTCGTTTTAAGCGCCACTCCCAGCTCGTGCTCTCGTTGTGGGGCCAGCATAGGTATGCGGTTGACGCTCGATATATAGTTCTCCAGACTTGCGACGGACAAGGCTGGAAAGTTCATGATTGCGGTAGTCATCTTCAGCTCCTTTTTGTACATGCAGAGCCAAAATTACGATCTTGGCGTCGCCTCGAGGGCCATTTTAGCACTCGCATGGTAGGAGTGCTAAGCGCCCAGGAAGTTCAAGTGTGATCTTGGCTCAACACTAAAAAACCTAGTCTTAAATAATCTAAAAGGTACAACCCGTTGTCGTTCGGTTAGCAGCCAAGGGTCGCAAAGTGCAGGTTAACTTATTGTTTTATATTGATTTTTAAACATTGCCTGCAAGGTTACGCGGATCAATGCAGCGGTAGCTAGCCGTGCGCTTTCGGCGGAGTTTGCGCTGGAAGGCGCTAAAAGTGCCACCCCAATCGGTTTGTTAGTGCACACTATCGTTTCCTGCTTTGTTCGGGAAGGGCACGCGATTTCGTCGCATGAAGCCCTTCGCAGGCGTCCACGCACATAGCGAGGCTGTAGCCCCCCCGACCGCAATGTCGGGAATAAATATGGGGTACCTTGCCCATTCCCGAGGGGGAAACTGTGCTGTGCACGCGATTTTGAGGCATTAAATTTCGCATCCTTTTTTACATGTTTTCGAGACTGAATTTTTCTACAGCCTCAACCTTTAGGTTGAGCGGCATATTTACTTCGTCACTTCGTCACATCGCTCGCGTGATCCATCGCCAAGCTCGGACGCCTCAATGCAAACAAACTGCGCTTTGTTTGCCAGCGCACCGAACAGAAACGCCGTCTGGTTCAGTATCCCTTTTCCCGTGAGCAACGACGAATGCAAACTCAAACTACCTTCTCCCAAAAGTACCCATCGCATTGCCCGCAACGGCTTGCCGGTATGAGCACGCTTAAGCTGCTTGTCGTTGTCGCAACTACCTTGATCATTGCCGCTGGCGCGCTGGTCGGTGTGTACGCGGTGGCAGACACCATCGCGGTTTCAGTCGCCAACAGCCTCAACGCGGAGCCGAAACAAAGTCGGCTTGACACGTTGAACTCTGCGGTTGCGCGCTCGACAGCCGCATACCAACAGGCTCGCGCGCAATGTCGGATCCTGCCGGATATCGAACGCGGCGAGTGTTTCGCAAAAGCCAAGAAAGAACGGTTGCGAGCCAGTAACGATGCTAATTTGGCATACAACTGTAGTATGCGAAATGTCTCGCCGAATGACCCCTCGAAAGATACTGGAATAGGTACCGCAACAAATGGTAACCCCATGCCTGCTATAGCAGAAGCACCAAGAAATCTAGCCAACATCGACCCAACGCTGTACCGAATACATCGCCAGACGCCCCTGTAGTGCATAAGCAATTCGTAGAGCGTCTAGCACCCGGCGCTTTTTTCGAGTCAAGTCATAACGTCAATCAGCAGCATCCCACCACCAACGAAAAGAGAAAATCATGTCCCCATCTGACACAAATACTAAAGACCGTCTCGCAGCAGAATTTAAGTCCGTTGTCGTCGACGCCGAAAATCTGATGCAGAGCGCAGCCAGTATTGGCACTGAAAATGCAACCGCCTTGCGAGAAAGCTTAGAGAAAAGCATTGCCGCGGCGCGGGATGAGTTGCGTAGCCTTCAACGAGCTGCCAAAGAGAAAACCCTCTATGCCGCACATGCAACGGATAGCTATGTGCACGAAAACCCATGGCAGGCGATTGGCATTGTTGCCGGAATATCCGTTGCTATCGGCGCGCTCGTGGGTCTCTCGTTAAATCGTCGCTAGTCAGCAAGACAAGCTGGACGCAAAAATGCAGCCACACGCCCGGCAACAAGAAGAACCATCGACGTTTGTGCAGGTCGGACGTAACTTTCTGGCGCTCGCGAAAATACGCGCGGCGCTTTTCGGCCTCGAGCTTGCGGACGAAGTTGAAAACATAAAACGCCTAGTCGTATTAGCGCTCGCGGCGACAGTGTTGATGACCCTGGGAATCTTGTTTGCGGGGTTGTCAGTCGTCGTTGTGTTTTGGGACACTCATCGGGTGCTCGCAGTAGTCGGCGTTACGGTGGCCTACCTCGGCGTTGCTGGCCTACTTCTGGCCCGCGCCACAAACATCGTTGCCTCTCGCACCGGCGCATTTGTTGAAACGCGCCGTGGGCTAAGCAGCGACCTGACCATATTCGGCGACCCTAATGAGCAAAAATAGCCAAACCCGTCAGTTGCGCAAGGAGCTTCTCGTTGCGCAGGGTGCCCTACGCCGTGAGCGGATAAAAATCGCGGTTGGTTCCATGCGCACAAATTTTTTTGTTGGATCAAATCGGGCAGGCTCTGCCACCGTTTTAAACACGCTATTGGCGCGAGTTGTCGGCTTTACATCGCTCTCCTCGCTACTCATTAGCCTCGTGGGTGAGTCGCGCATCGTTAGGTGGCTTCAACCGATTCGGCGATCGCTGCAACTTTCGCAGGCAGCCATCAACATTTTTAAGATGTTTCGCCAACCGAAGAATCGTCAGAGCAATCCCTCGTCTGTGCGAGAGCGAACAGACGAGAAGGCGTCGCACCAGTAAGCTACCGGCCTGAAATATCCCACCGCAGCAATGTGCCGAAAGCCAAATATGCAGAATACAAACTACACCCTCGCCACCCTTTCTGCGTTAGTGCTGTGCGCAACGCTAGGTTGCGCCAGCGTGCCGCCGCCGACTGAGCAGATGGCGGTGACGAAACTAGCGATCACAAACGCGATGGAAGCCGGCAGTGCGGAATTCGCTGCTGAGGACCTGCGTAACGCACAAGAAAAAATGCGCCAAGCGAATCTGGCGATGTCACGGGAAGATTATCCAAAAGCGCGCTGGTTAGCCGAACAGGCCCAGACGGACGCACGTCTGGCGGAAAAGAAATCACAAGCTGCGAAAGCGTTGCGCGCCGCGGCCACGACGGATGAAGACCGACGCGTCCTGCGTGAAGAACTAAATCGCAAAACGAAGTAAATACGGACTTAGGGACCACAATGAACCAAATTACACTTTTTTCTACCTTTCGACTAGCAGCCTTGGCAGCCTTAGCGGGCGTGGTCTCGCTGCTAGCGGCGTGCAGCTCGATTCCCGCCAACAATAGCCGATTGGATGAAGCGCGTAGTAGCTATCAAAGCGCAGCAGCAAACCCGCAAGTCACAACATATGCAGCCGGTGAGCTCAAACAGGCAAGCATGTCGCTGGATAGCGCAAATCGCGCATTCGAAAAAAATGAACCGTTAGCGACAGTAGATCACCTCTCCTACATTACGGGCCAACACGTCGCCATTGCGGTAGAGACGTCGAGGCAAAAAGCCGCGGAACAAGCGGTAAAAGATGCCGGCGCGGAGCGCGACCGAGTACGACTCGAACTGCGCACCCGTGAAGCAGATAGCGCGCGACAAGGTGAGGCGTCCGCCAAGCAAAGCGCCGAATATGCGCTAAAAAGCGCCGAAGCCTCGCAGCGACAATCCGCCATTGATCGTCAAAACGCAAACACTGCGGATCTAAGTGCGCAGGCCGCGTTCCAACAAGTGCAAGCCGCGGAAGCGCGCTCCCGCGAGCTGGAGCTACGAATGCAAGAGCTAGAAGCCAAGAAAACGCCGCGTGGCATGGTGGTCACGCTTGGTGATGTCTTGTTTGACACCGATCGTGCGCAACTTAAATCGAGTGCTCTACGAAATATTCAGAAGCTTAGTGATTTCTTTAAACAGTATCCGCAACGCTCCATGGTCATCGAAGGATTTACTGACAGTACTGGTACTGAAACGCACAATCAAGAGCTTTCAGAGCGGCGCGCAGCTGCTGTTCGTACCGCCTTGGCGGATATGGGAATCAGCATGGAACGAATCAGCGCACGTGGATATGGCGAGGCATATCCGGTGGGAAGTAACAGCACTGCGGAAGGTCGCCAACTCAATCGTCGTGTAGAAGTCGTGATCTCCGATGACGGAAAATCCGTTCCCCTCCGATAGAGCAACCCCAATTTTTGCATGAACCGACCAGTTACAAGACTTATCGTTGTGATCGCGACAAAATCTCACTAACCGTGGTTCTGTTTCGGCTTATCGACGCGTTCCCTCGCCGGTCTCACAACATAAATTAGGGATACGCACCCAGCAGTGGGCCCGTGGCACTTGCCATTTTGATTCTTATCTTTTTTTTGATGGAGCGGATCTAGCAAGAGGTGCGCATCTGATCCGTGCAATTTGTCATACCCGCATCTCTATGCCGTTGTTTAATTTTTAATGTTGTTCAATCCAAGGAGCTAGCTATGAAATTTCAAAAACTATTCACGTCGATCATTGGCGCAATCGTAATGGTCGGCGTTCTCGGCTGTGCCGCTACATCCAAGCAGGAAGGCACCGGTGAATACATTGACGATACAGTCATCACTACGAAGGTAAAGGCCGCCATCTTAAACGAGCCTGGGCTTAAATCTGCCGAGATCAATGTCGAAACGTTCAAGGGCGTTGTCCAGTTGAGCGGCTTTGTCAGCACACAGTCGAGCGCAAACAGGGCGGTTGAACTTAGCCGCGCAGTGCGCGGGGTTACTTCAGTCAAGAACGATATGCGCATTAAGTAATTGATAGCGCAACACGCCGCTAATTAAATTTGCTTTAAGTCATACCAGATAGCGGTAAAACAAAACGGCGACCTCGGTCGCCGTTTTTTTTGCTTCCCGCGTTTTTTTTGTGCGCGGATTGCGTGCGCGGGTCACGTGCGCGGGTTACGCGCGTGGCTCACCGCGCGCATTCACCTTCACAGTTTGGCCCGGTGGCGAACTCATCTGAACACGATGCTCCTGTCCACGGAATTCATACGAAACGTCCCAGTAATCAGCACGTGCTGCACGTGGGTTTTGTTCGCAACGCTGGACGTTTTGGGCCCGCGTTGAATCGCGGCCTACATCGGCACCAATCGCGCCCCCGGCGACGGCGCCGACCACGGTTGCCACGTCCTTGCCTCGTCCGCCGCCAACTTGGTGCCCTAAAACGCCGCCTAGTAATGCGCCTGCAATGGCACCCGGTACATTGGCCTGTCCATTACTTTGTGAGACTTGTTCCCGCTCTACCCAACAACGCTGGCCGCTAGACCCAACCACGGCGCGCACCGAGGTCACGTTTGCCTCATAGAGTTGCTCCTCTCCACGTCGACGGTTGTCGTACACCGGATACGCCTGCGGCGCATAACGGTCGTCGTTTACCCGCATATTGGAACCAATCATACGTGTAGAAGAGATTCGGTTATTGAGCCCCATGGACGCCAGATTACTGTAGCGGCCTGGGCGTAGGATGATGCATCTACCGCCAAACTTTGCGTCTTGACACACCTCCCAGCGATTATTTAGCACTACGGCAGAGGATGCACGGTCATTAAATCCCCAGTTTTCGAAATTTGCGATTTGTCGCTCGGTCCGGAATGTTCTTCCCGCAAAGTCATCGTTCTCATAAAAAATAATCTCCGCATTTGCGGTGGCAATTGTCGCCGCGACAGCGGAAATCAAGAGCGATTTGCGAAATAGGTTCATTGCGTTCTCCTAGTTGAGTACTGGTCCGTTCTCATGGCACGTTGCGCGTTCGCAACCCGCCAATGACTCTCTTCTCTAATGGTTGTTTGGTCTGTTCGGCGTCATACGCAGTATCAATATGTCGATATTGACGCCGTCCAAACCATGCGGCACGAGCGCAAATGTGCGCTGCCATACAGACCAGATCGAGCGAATAGCAGATAATTGCTGATTCCCGTAAAATTTTGGGGATGCGCTTAGGCTGTCCGATGGGCAAACATCAAGATAAGGAAATGCATCATGAACTGGGACCGTATTGAAGGGAATTGGAAACAATTTAAAGGCAATGCACAGGAACAGTGGGGCAAGCTAACCGACGACCAGCTTGATGTCATTGCTGGTAAGCGCGACCACCTAGTCGGAAAAATTCAGGAGGCGTACGGAATTTCCAAGGAGGTCACTGAAAAACAAGTTGCGGACTGGTTAGACCGTCAGAAAGAGGGCGATCGTGTGAAAGCGAACATGCCAGCAAATGGTCCATCACCATCCGTCAAGCGGGTGGGTGAGCCAAACGACGGGGCAAGTAAACCGCAGCCAATGGTCGACCCGCCAAAGCCATCCGAAGACAAGGCTGAACAAATTCATACCATCCCATCGTAACGAGTGGCTCTGTTTGCGCGCCATCAAGGTTAGACCGCGCGGCGGGCAGGGTGCAGCAATGCGCGCTGCTTAGTGGTGCCTATTGCTGCTTCGTGCCACCCAACATTCCGCACCTGCCGATTGACACTTTACATTTCACACCCCACACCCCACACCTCAAGCTCAACATTTAACCCACAACACCCTAAAAGGATTTCCCATGAACACATTCAAAATTAAGTTACTTGTAACCGCCGTGGCGATTTCTGCTGCAGGCAGCTGTTTTGCCGACACCATGACAAAAGAACAGCACAGCGCCGCGAAAGCCAAAATTAGCACCGACTACAGCGCGGCGAAGGCAGCGTGCAAATCGCTCTCCGCGAACGCCAAAGACGTTTGTATGGCTGAGGCCAAGGGCGCTGAGAAAGTGTCAATGGCGGATATGCAGAACAACAATAACCCGACCACGAAGAACCGCTACAACCTGTCAGTGGCGAAAGCGGAATCGGTATATGCGGTCGCGAAAGAAAAGTGCGACGATCTTGCTGGAAATGCGAAAGCCGTCTGTGTGAAAGAAGCAAAGGCGATGCGAACCACCGCAACAGCGGATGCTAAAGCACAGATGAAAACCGTGAAAGCAACCACCAGCGCAAATGCAGATATTTCAAAAACGCGCCAGGAAGCCGACAAGACGATCTCGGGCGCGCGCATGGACGCAAGCAACGACAAACGTGACGCCGGTTATAAGGTTGCAATCGAGAAGTGCAATGTACTTGCCGGATCTGCAAAAGAGCAGTGTGTGAAGGACGCCAAAGTAAACTTTGGCAAATCCTGATCGACCGGCATCGGTGATTGATCACCTGCGGCTGGGCGACCGCCACCGACGTGCGATTAAACGGGTGTCGCGAACACGGTAGCGGCTCCGGCAGCGGTTTCGGCAGCTTTAGAGTAGACGAGGTCAAATTGCCCGGCACGGCCTACTAGGCCCCCGAGCGCCGCAGTTCGCACCGCAAGCATTACAGCACAGCAAGCGCAGAGCACGACGTGCTTTGCATCTCGCGGCACAGCGCCTAGAAGGCGCTGTGCGCCGGCTTGACCACACGCCAATCTCGCCTTTACTCCCTCTCGCCCTTTGGTCGAGGCTCCTAGAGCGCCCTTGTTCTTACAACACCCGCTCCTACACCCGCGCTTCCAAGGCTCTGTGAAATCATCGCAAGGGCTGAGCGTTGAACGCAACTTTGCGCGATTCTGCCCGCCGACTTCTCGCGCCAAAAATGGCGGAACGACCGTGGGTCGATCGGCATGCAGCCCATATCCAAAATTAGGCTTTTTGACTAAGTTCGATATCGCACATACTGGAGCGTTTCGAGCGCCTACACTTAGGCTGCGACTTGCATGCCATAAATGTCACCCAAACGTCGCATGCATGTCGCATGCAGATCGCATTCGCATCGCATTCGCATCGCATTCGCATCGCATTCGCTTTCGCATCGCATAAACGTCTCATACACCTCGCACGCGTCCCTAGCCCCGAACGAGCCCAACGCAAAACTAAGATAACGATGTCGGCGCCTACGCTCCCCCACCAAAGCACACCCGCTGCTGACAGCCCGAAGGCCAATCACCTGCTCGCGGCCCTGCCCGCGGCAGAGTGGTCACGTTGGTTGCCACAACTAGAGCTAGTCGATTTGCCACTCGGAAACGTGATCTACGAATCTGGCGCTACGATGCGCCACGCCTACTTTCCGATTACCGCCATCGTGTCCTTGCTATACGTAATGGAAAACGGGGCTTCTGCAGAAATTGCTGTCGTCGGAAACGAAGGCGTTGTGGGTATTGCGCTCTTTATGGGTGGGGGCTCGACACCCAGCCGCGCTGTGGTGCAAAGCGCGGGTAAAAGTTATCGAATCAAGGCGGGAGCGATGGTTGAGGAATTCAATCAATCGGGCCCCGTAATGCACCTAATGCTGCGTTACACCCAAGCTCTCATCGCGCAGATGGCGCAAACCGCTGTTTGCAACCGTCACCATTCTCTTGACCAACAACTCTGCCGCTGGTTGTTATTAAGCGTTGACAGGCTGCCGGGCAGTGAGTTGGCCATGACGCAGGAATTGATTGCCAACATGTTGGGCGTCAGACGCGAAGGGGTTACGGAGGCGGCGCTCAAGCTCCAAAAATCGGGCCTCATTCATTATGCACGAGGCCACATTTTTGTCATTGATCGTGTTGGTCTAGAGAAGCGAACATGTGAATGCTACGGCGTCGTCAAAAAAGAGTACGAGCGCCTGCTTCCCGATTTACCCGCCGTCTGACGTAAGCTCAGACTCGCGCGCGCTGTCTGTGTTCGATGGCAGACAGTGCAAAAAAGTTAGACGCCGCAAAATTCGCGTTTTCTTGGTTGCCTGCATCTTGGGCCGCCACTTCAAAACATCCGACAACAATGGGTCAAGGCGATTTGCTGGCCTATGCTTGATGCCCCTGGAGAATCTCTTGGAAGTTGCGGAAAATTGTTTGATCAAACTGCTGCCCAAAGGCGAGCGCGTGAAGCTGCTCGCGAAGGGCGAATTAGTCGAGCTCGTTCTCTCAAAAACGCTCTGCGAACCCTACACCGAAACACGTCACGTCTACTTCCCGATCGACGGGTTTGTCTCTCTGATCACACTGCTTAATGGCCATCCCGGCCTTGAGGTAGGCATGGTCGGCCGCGAAGGTGTGCTGGGCGCGCAAGTCGCGCTCGGTGTCTTTCAATCTCCGGTGCGCGCATTGGTACAAGGAGCAGGCAGTGCGTGGCGATTTGATAGCCATATCTTTGCGCGCGAACTTAAGGCAAGCCTTGCGTTGTCGACAATCATAAACCGCTACCTGTATGTGCGGATGTCGCAGCTGGCCGGTGCCGCCGCCTGCCTGCGGTATCACATGATTAGCCCGCGATTAGCGCGTTGGTTGTTAATGAGCCAGGACAGGGCACACGCGGACAGCTTCTATGTCACACACGAATTTCTTGCGTATATGCTGGGCGTTCGACGGGTCGGCGTCACCACGGCAGCAGGTGATTTGCAGCGGCGCGGTTTGATCGAGTACCACCGTGGGCATTTGACGGTACTCAATCGCAGAGGGCTCGAGAACGCAGCTTGTTCGTGTTATGCCTCCGACCAATTTGCTTATCACGAGATGCTTTGAGCGTTATTGGTATGTTGACCGGCCCATTTTTATTAGTCCCGCTGATATTGATGGCGATTGCCGCCATGCCAATACATCGCTACAGTCGTCGCTGGGGATATGTGCCGAGCGGGGGACTTAGTGCCATCGTCGTGGGCATATGTGCGATTTTTTTGCTGCGCATCAGCTAGCCCTTGATTATTCGCGCTGCGTTGGTCAGCGAACAGTCAGCCTCACGGGGGGCGCGCATGCTCCAGTGTTCTTGGGCGGGCACCGGGCTTGTCCGTTTGATCGACAGGAAACCGCACATGCGTACCGCTCCCCAACTCAACGCCGCAATGGCACCGCTGGTCGTCCGTATTCGGCAGATGTCGAATGCGATGCTGACCGGTCTCGACGACACGAATTCTCTTAAAAGTCGGCCGATGACACCGCTAGAAATCGATTCTGCTGGCGCAATTTGGTTCTTTGTTGACCTGCGCTCGGCAACCGTCAAGCGCTTGGCAGTGCTGCATTTGAGTTTCAGCGATCCGGTCAACGCGAGTTATGTTTCCATCTCTGGCCATGGCGAGCTTGATGTGAACCGCCAACATATTGAAGCCCTTTGGAGCGCTTCATCGATTCGCTGGTTTCCAGATGGCGCAAGTTCTACCAACCTCGCGCTGCTGAAGTTTATTCCTGAGCGGGCCGAGTATTGGGATGCTGCGCAAAGCCGGATGGTCCGCACGTTTGCGCCTTCCTCGGCGTACATCACCGGGGCGCGCCCGCAGGCCAATCGTCATCGCGTCTTGACAGACCTAGACCGCGCGCGCCAGCCTGTGGCCTCGTCGACTACGCGTCCGTCTGCGGCCCCATCTATGGCGCGTACGTCTGCGGCTTCCGCGATCCCGCAGCATAGCTATGATTGACGCTGGCAAGGAGGCTGGAAATGACGCTGCGCGGCCGCACTGGCGTTCCGCACTTGTGGCAGGCGCGGTAATTAGCACGGTACTGATTGGCTGCAATCGGCACAAGGAGCCAGTGCGCACGTCGTTTGAGCTTACGGATATCGACCCGAGATCACAAGTGATCGGTGTGGTGCCAAACGACCCGACGGACCCCTCACGCTCACGCAGCGCCGCTGCGGCCTCAGCTGTAACCAAACCCGCCGGGGTGTTCACCGCCGTGCCGACCGATGTCAGCGCCAAGCAGGAAGCCGCAAAAATGCCCTTGCCGGGGCAGGCAAATGACCATTCCACGCTATCGAAGGTCCCGTCGCAACGCTCAACCGGTCCTGCGTCGAAATAGTTCCCCAATCGCGCCCTAGCCGAATTGTCGCATCGTCACGCATTCCGTTACGCTAATCCAGAAAGCCATCAGTGGACTATCAAACTATCAATCCCTATGACGGGCAGCTCACGAAAACGTTTCCAGTGCTTAGTGCAGGCGAGTTAGAAAATAAAATTGCAAGCGCCGCGGCGTGTTTTGATCATTGGCAGGGTACAAGTTTTGCCCAACGCGCCAGCGTCGTCGCCAAGGCGGCTGCACTGATGCGAAGTCGCAAGGAAGAGATGGCCCATCTGGTCACAGTCGAGATGGGAAAGTTGATCGCTGAATCTCGCGGTGAAGTCGATGTTTCAGCCGACATTCTCGATTACTACGCACAACATGCAGAATCGTTTCTCGCCGTCGAAAAACTACATCCCAAACACGGTGAAGCGGAGGTTCATAGCAGCCCGTTCGGTGTGCTCTTAGGTGTCCAGCCGTGGAATTTTCCGTACTACCAACTCGCGCGATTTGCGGCACCTAATATCATGGCCGGTAATGTGGTGATGGTAAAACACGCTGGCTGTGTGCCGCAATCCGCACTTGCCTTCGAGCGTCTGTGGACAGATGCAGGTGCGCCGCAAGGGGTCTACACCAACTTGTTTGCGACCTACGATCAAGTCGACGCGCTGATTGACGATGCGCGGATCAAGGGCGTTGCACTCACGGGTAGCGTCGAAGCAGGCAAGGCGGTGGCCGAACGCGCTGGGCGCAACCTCAAGAAATCGACGATGGA
>JACMOJ010000073.1 GCA_014378085.1 Burkholderiales bacterium
CCCACGCTGATATTCGATTTCGCCGATCCGCTTATTGCCGGGTCCGGCGTCCATCGTCTGGCCTTCACGCAACCCGAGCGCGTCATCGTCGCCCGCACCATCGCGGAGGTGCGGCCTGCTTTGCGCGAAGTAGAACAAGCAACACGCGACGGGTTCTATGCCGCGGGCATGATTTGCTATGAGGCAGCACCGGCGTTTGACGCTGCCATGCACGCGCATTCAGGCGGCGCTCTGCCCTTGCCCTTGCCCTTGCTCTGGTTCGGCGTTTTCCGCGCTCCCACCAGCTTGCCACGCGTAACCAAACAGCACGCCGCTGTCAGTGGCTGGGAGCCGGACGCGGAACGTCAGAAGTACGATGCCAACATTCTCAAAATCCGTGAAGCTATCGCACGAGGTGATACTTACCAGGTTAATTACACGTTGCGCCTCAATACCTCCGTCAGCGGGGATCCGCGCGCCTGGTACGAGGCGCTCGCGGCGCAATCGCACGGACGCTTCAACGCGTTTCTGGACCTCGGTGAAAAGCAGATTCTGTCGCTGTCTCCTGAGCTTTTCTTCGCATGGGACGGCAAACACATTTTGACGCGGCCGATGAAAGGAACATTGAGTCGCGCGGCATTGCCGTCCTCCGAATATGACAGTTCTGCATGGCAAGCCAGCGATGAAGCCGAAGCCCACGCCTTGGTGAATTCGGAGAAGAATCGCGCCGAGAACTTGATGATCGTCGATCTGTTGCGAAACGATCTCTCACGAATCGCCGTCACGGGCAGTGTCGCCGTGCCGAAACTGTTTTCGTTGGAGACTTATCCGACCGTGCATCATATGACTTCAACGGTGACGGCGACCACCCGCGAAGGGGTCACGCTTGAGGATGTCTTTTGCGCACTCTTCCCCTGCGGTTCCATCACTGGCGCACCAAAAATAAAAACCACGGAAATCATCGCCTCGCTGGAAGATTCTCCACGTGGAATTTATTGCGGTGCCCTCGGCTACATCACGCCAGACCAGCGCGCTGTCTTTAATGTGCCGATCCGTACCATCACGATGGATAGCAGCAGCGGCATGGCGCAATGTGGCGTCGGTGGCGGCATCACCTGGGATTCGACTGCCGGTGAGGAATATGCCGAAGCCCTCACCAAAGCGCGCTTTTTGGGAGCTGGTGCGGGCCACTTTGAGTTACTCGAAACGCTGATGCTTCAAGATACGCAATATGCATTTCTTGACCGGCACATGTCTCGATTACAGCGCGCCGCAAAGCGTTTTGGCCACCATGCCGATGTGCCCGCCATTCGTGCGGCGCTCACCGCTCACGCTGCCACCTATGCCCATCAACTGCGCCGCGTACGCTTGCTGGTGTCGCTCCACGGCGAAATCACCGTCACCAGCACGGCACTGCAAGCGGCACCGGGCAATTGGTTAGTCGCAAGCAGTAACGCTGAGCGCGTCAAGGTCGCTGTCGCAACCAGACCCGTCGATTCACGTCACGAATTCCTGCGCTACAAGACCACTGCGCGTTCGGCATATGACGTGCACATCGCAGTTTCGCCGGATGCTTTCGATATCCTGCTCTGGAACGAACGCGATGAACTCACCGAATTTACACGCGGCAATGTAGTGGTATCGCTGGACGGAAAATTTCTGACGCCGAAAGCCCCGTGTGGATTGCTTCCCGGCGTTTTGCGCGCGGAACTGCTGGAGCGCAACATTATTGAAGAGGCGGTGGTCCATCGCAATGACCTCGCGCGCGCAGACGCGATCTGGTTTATCAACAGCGTGCGCGGATGGCTCCCCGTCGCGTTCGCCGCCGCATAAAGTCGTAGTCGTAGGTTGGGTTAGGCGTAGCCGTAACCCAACGCAAATGCCAGCCGCGCCAGCATCTGTCGGGTTACGCGAAAAGCCGCTAACCCGACCTACGACCTGCGCTCGACTCATGCCGCTCTCCATGCCTATTACCAGATTAAACACGAGCACCGGCGGGGTTCCTGGCGGCATTTTGCCATGCGATGCCCGCCAATTCTTAAGTTTGGTTTTTTCAAAGGCTGAATTTGCCAGCACCTGTAAAATACTCACACTACCCAACCCGAGCACGCCATGAACGCATCGACCGATCCCGAACTTCTCGCCAATCCTCTGCTAGCCGTGTGGAACAGCCCGCATGAACTGCCGCCGTTCGCGGAGACGAAGGCTGAACATTTCGTGCCCGCGTTTGAGGTTGCATTGAAATCACACCGCGAGGAGCTCGACGCCATTGCCGCCAATCCAGCTGAGCCGACGTTTGAAAACACGCTGGCGGCGTTCGACAAATGCGGGCGGTTGCTGACCCGCATCGATCAAATGTTTTACAACCTCACCGCGTCGGAAACGTCACCCGCGTTGCAGGCAGCAGAGCGTGCACTGGCGGCACCGCTCGCGGCGCACACCAATGCCATCTACATGCACGCCGGACTGTTCAAACGCGTCGATGCGCTCCATAACCAGCGCGATACGCTTGGTCTTTCCTCTGAGCAGCGCAGATTGATTGAGCGCGTGCATCTGGATTTCGTTCGCGCCGGTGCCAAATTGTCTGCCGATGCGCAGGCGCGTTACGGAAAAATCATGGAGCTGCTGGCAGAACTCACCACGCAGTTTTCTCAAAACGTGCTGGGTGACGAAGCGGCGTATCGACTAGTGCTGAACGACGAAAGCGAGCTGGCCGGATTGCCCGAATCGCTGCGCGCCAGCGCAAAGCAAGCTGCTGTCGAGCGCGGCGTTGAAGGCTATGTGATTACACTTTCACGCTCTCTGATTGTGCCCTTCCTCACATTTTCTGATAACCGTGCGCTTCGTGAGCGCGCGTACACGGCGTGGACGGGTCGCGGCGAGGGACGCAACGACGGTGCGGCGAAGTTCGACAATGCACCCGTCATCACCCGGATCATGGCGCTGCGACTCGAGCAGGCAAACCTGCATGGCTTCGCCAATTACACCGACTACGCCCTGACCGACACCATGGCAGGCAAACATAGTGCGGTGTTTGATTTACTGATGAAAGTCTGGGTACCGGCCAAGGAAAAAGCACGGCAGGAATGCGAGGCGCTGCAGGCAATGGCAGCCTCGCGAGACGAGAAAATTGATATCGCCCCTTGGGACTGGCGCTA
>JACMOJ010000074.1 GCA_014378085.1 Burkholderiales bacterium
CTCCACACCTTCTCGTCGGGATGCTGCAAAATCCTGACGTGGTCGCAGCGGCCCGACTGCATGTCAGGATCGAAGCCGTTCGGTAAGCGTCCGGCCCGCCCCCTATGATTTCCTGACCGACAGCGCCACACTGTTCTCCTTGATCTTTTTAGGATGAGACGGATGGCAAACCAGGAACGTGAGCAGTTGTGGCGGCAGCGCGTGGCGCAGTTGCAGGCGACTACGCCAGGCCGCTTCCTTCCAAATGTGAGATCCCAGCTTTTTGATGTCCGGCTCCGTGTCATTGAACGCGGACGGGATTGTGCTGGCTTAAGAGGTGGCGGTTTCTTCTAGCCATGAGAGCGTCCTCTGCTCGTTCAGAAAAGTATGCGTATTTTCGCCTCAGTAAAATGCGGGGTTGTCACTTCTCCAGCCGCTGGACGGGCTGGACGGCCCGCACGAAAAAGCATGATCTTACCAAGGAGTATGAGGAAAAAGTGAATAGGAGTCGTGGAGCGCAAGGAAGCGGTCGCTAATGTATTTCGATAGTTTCCCGATGCAATGGCGATTAATGCAAACTTTCCTGTGAGGTAATACTGGTCAGATAATCTTCCTCTTGGGCGATGTGAAGGTCCACGGCGGAGCGTAAAAACGGCAATAAACCAGATACAAGGCGAAAAAGCGCGTGCAAACCCCAAATTAAGCGTTTCTACAAACCCGCTAACAATGCAATACCGCACATAAAAGCCGCGGCAGAACTGGCGAAGTTTGAACCGATTTTCTGCGAAGTGTCTGACGCCATCAGCATTGATCGCACAGATTTGCCGTGATTGAAAATCGAATCGACTGCGGGTCAGACCCGGCGGTGCGCAAACGCATAACGCCACAGTGCGTGCGGGCATGGCCAAAGCACTCGGCACGTGGAATCCAGACGCCACATTGAAAGACTTTAAGGGGCCCATTTTCGTCCCGCCAACGCAGGCCACAGAAAACGCCGGGGTATCGCTTGCACCTCAACATACCCCCATGAAGTCGTGCCCGCCGATGGCCACTGGATCCAGATGGATCAACCGTTTGTGGTGCAGCCATTTGGGAACGGGCTTTGAAAGCGCGTAATTCTGGGTCTGCGCGCTTTGGCAACGAGTGCCGGCACCATTCAAGTGGGTATTCCGGACGAACGTGACCAGTGATTACCAGCCAGCTGCCGGTCGATCACCGGCATGCCTGGATCGGTGACGCCAACATCGCCAACGCCATCCTGGACCGCATCATGCAGCGCAATCACCGCTTCACGCTGACCGGCGACTCGCTGCGCGCTCAACGACCTAAAACCAGCAAAAAGGAGATAAATATCGACCCATCGTGACCGCACCGACTACAATTTAGCCGCGTAACACCATCTCATGCGCAAGTGGGCGCGATAGACCGGAATGGTGGGCGCGATCACCGGAATACGAAAAACCAGCGGCAATGCAGGAATTTGATGAGTTTGACGCGATTTGAGCAAAATCGATCAGCCATCGATTCGCCATATGCCAGAGAAGCCACTTAAACGGCCAGCCCTGCCGCCGAAATGGTTGAGTTGGTAGTTGCGTAGCCAAACCGCGATTGAACGCGGCCTAGCTCGGGGAATTTGACGGCTATGCCGGCACCACGGTTTCGCGTCCTTGATCGATGGCAACTAGAAAGTTCGCCCACCTGGTAAGCGCTTCCTTCCGCTCCTCAAAATATGTGTGAACGTCATAAATACCCTCGATGCCGGGCAACTTATGATTGAGGCACATCTCGCTGACATCGCTAGGGACACCCAACGCTCTCATGTGACTCTTTGCTGTAGACCGAAGGTCGTGAGGCGTGAACGCGCGAACCAATGGTTTGTACTCGGTCTGCCAGAAGGTGATTGCTGCACCGATGGTATTAGGGTTTATAGGACGATCTCCCTTCGTCGTGGCGTTTTTGTAATCTCCACGAACCGGGAAGACGTATTCCGATGTGCCGGCAAGAGGTCGAAGCTCACGAAGCCACGATTCTACCGCCTGAGTTATTGGGATCTGAATGCCCGGCCCTGTTTTTGACGAGGGTACACTCCAAACACCTACGTCAAAATTGAATTCATCCCATTTTGCAGTCCGCAACTCGCAAGTCCGTACAGCAGTCGCGAGCAGAAGCCTGATTGCCAAGGCGTTTTCACGATTCATGTTGGCTTTAAAGACCACCTCGATTTCAGCCTTCGTCAACATGAGCCGCCGCCGAACGGCTGGGCGCTTTCCCAAGAGTGCGGTAAGTTCAATGCCAACGCAAGGGTTCACGTACACAAGTCTCCTGCCGCATGCATGCTTGAACAGCATTCGTGCCGTGGTTAGTAACATCCTCGACTCGCTCCAGGGCACCTTCGCCGATTCGATGAGCTCGACGATCTCGGACGAGGAAACCTGCGAAACAGACAAAGACCCCAGCCGTATCGAGATCTTCTCAAGACTTCGTCCATATCCCTTCTTTGTGCTGCTGCCAAGGCCATCCAGAATCTTGACCCGGTAATCCTCGATCAACTCTGTAATTGTCCAATCGGCCATCGCTTTCGCTTTCGCACGACGCTTGGCGGCGGAGGGATCGCCCGACTGGTCGGTCTGGGCCCTCTTCTCTCTCGATATTTTTCTCGCCTCAG
>JACMOJ010000075.1 GCA_014378085.1 Burkholderiales bacterium
GTAAGCGGGCAGTTTTGATCCGGATATGCTGAAAAAAAAGATGATGAAGGCTGACCAGATCAGCGCAAATCGGAGGGGTCTAAATGAACGTGAACGTGTGCCGTCAGCGTTCACCGACGATGCACTTTCATGCCGCCATGCACTCACCAGCGACGGAATCAGCAAGAACGCCCATGCGAGTACCCCAACAAACAAAATCGGGATAAAGAACCACCAAGCCTCGACACGTCGGTGCTGTGTGGTGGTGAATCGCTGGAAGTGTTCATGGATGAAGAAGAACTGCAAAAACTCGGGGTTGCGCTCGGCGACCAACACAAACCAAGGGCTGACAGCGAGCAAGAATAGAGGCACCGCAATTGACCAATTGACGCGAATCAGGCGCGTCCAATCACGGTTAAACAGGCAGTACAAAAACAGTACCGCTCCCGGAAAAACGATGCCAATTAATCCTTTTGAAAGCACCGCGCCGGCGCTCGCGAACGCAGCAACACAGAGCCAAATCAGCCGCTCTCGATCACTTGTTAGTTGGTGGCTGGCTTTGTGCTGCGACAACATAAACGCACACACGGTCAGCGTTGTCCAAAACGTGAGCCCCATGTCCAGCGTAACAATTTCGGCCAGCGCCACGAAGTAGGGACACGCCACTAACGCGAGCCCGGTGAAAAGACCAACTTCGCGGGTGAATAGTCGGCCAGCCGTGAATGAAACCAATAGCACTGTGAGTAATCCCGCGAGTGCCGTATAGAGCCGCGCGCTCCATTCAGATTTGCCGAAACTCTTGAACGCCGCCGCCGTCACCCAGTACTGCATGGGCGGTTTTTCAAAGTACTTGAGGCCATTAAGCCGCGGGGTAACGTAATCGCCGGAGTCGGCCATGTGCATGGCGAGTACGCTGTATCGACCTTCGTCGGGGTTGGCCAGCTTGCGGTTGCCCACGTCGTTGAGCCACAGGGCGCCCAAGACCGAAAACAGGCAGGCAACCAACAATGCAAAGCGACCGAGCGGCAGTGAATTCATATTCGATTTTGAAATGTGCCAGCGGGCACGATTGCCGGATGGTTAATGGAAGGTTTGTGGATGGTTGGTCGCTGGTTGGTCGATGCTTGGTGGATGGATGCTGGATGAATGACCAGGCAGGTGCCGGTCGAATTTTACCTGCGGGAGAGCTCGCCGCCCCGCTCGATGCGGATTTGCGGAAACCGTCGCCTCATGAGGAGCGCAGCAGAACAATCACTGCGCCGCCGCCGCCGTCGGCGGGGGGCGCGTCGCAAAATGCCAGCACCTCTTCTCGCTGGGACAGTGACAGGCGCACTTTGTTTCGAAGCAGCGGCACCCCGTTAGCCGAGCGCATGCCTTTGCCATGCACGATGCGCACACAGCGCGCGCCACCGTGCCGCGCGAAGGCAAGAAACTTGGCCAGTTCCGTTCGAGCCGTCGCGGTCGTTAACCCGTGTAAATCAAGTGTTGCCTGCACCGCCCAATGGCCACGCTTGAGCTTGCGCAGAATGTCGCCGGGTAGACCAGCCCGCAAGAAAGAGATGAGGTCGCCGGTATCGATGTCATCGTCCCAGCCAGAGGTGTCTTTCAATAATTCTTGTGGCACCGCGGCTTCGTCGCGCTCGCGCTGCTGGGCGATTGGTCGAGGTTTGGGCCGCGAGAGAGCAGCGCGCGGCGCGTGTGCGATCGGTTTGACCCCATCGGACGCCATCTCCGCGCGAAACAGGTCCTCGTCGGAGGCTGGCGGCGCGGGCACGGTTGGCTTGGCGGACACCGTGTTGGAGACCGGTTTAGGCACCGGTTTAGGCACCGGCTTAGGCGCAGGTTTGGGCACCGGTTTAAGCGCCGGGCTTAACACCGGGTTTAACACCGGGTTTGGCAACGGGTTGGACACACTCCGCGGCAGCTTCGCCATAAAACTCCAATATCCTTATAGGGCGGTCGTTTCCAGACACTTTGCCTTCGAAACCCCCGCTGGCATTAGCGTTAGGCCAAACTCTCCAGGTACTTTTCCGCGTCTAGCGCGGCCATACAACCCGTTCCGGAGCTGGTCACTGCCTGCCGGTAGACGTGGTCTTGCACATCGCCGGCGGCAAAGACGCCCGGTACTGAGGTCGCGGTGGCGTTGCCCTTCAGCCCGGATTGCGTGACGATGTAGCCGTCAGTCATCTCCAGCTGGCCTTGGAAGATTTCGGTATTAGGCTTGTGGCCGATGGCGATGAAACAGCCCTTCAGCACCAGATCGGTGGTGGCACCATCGGCGGTGGCGCGAATACGCACGCCGGTTACGCCGGTGTTGTCGCCCAGCACCTCATCCAACGTGTGGTTCCACTTGATGGTCACCTTGCCTTCCTTTTCTTTGGCGAAAAGACGGTCTTGCAGAATTTTTTCGGAACGGAATTTGTCGCGGCGATGAATGACCGTCACGTGGCGGGCAATGTTGGAAAGGTACAGCGCCTCTTCTACCGCGGTATTGCCACCGCCGACGACGCACACATCTTCATTTTTATAGAAAAAGCCGTCACACGTTGCGCATCCTGATACACCTTTACCCAAAAATTTTTCTTCCGACGGCAGGCCAAGATACTGCGCCGATGCGCCAGTGGCGATGACCAAGGCGTCACAGGTATAAGTGTCGGAATCGCCGATCAACGTGAACGGGCGTTTCTTGAAATCGACGGTGTGAATATGGTCAAAAATGATGTTGGTCTTAAAGCGCTCTGCATGCGCTTGGAAGCGGCTCATCAGATCCGGCCCTTGCACGCCGTCAGCATCGGCTGGCCAATTTTCAACGTCGGTGGTGGTCATCAACTGGCCGCCTTGCGCCATTCCGGTGATCAGCACTGGCGAAAGATTGGCGCGCGCGGCGTAGACCGCGGCAGTGTACCCAGCGGGGCCGGAGCCCAAAATGATGAAGCGATGATATTTTGTGGACATTGACGGCTTTCGCGACTTTCAAAAAAGGGAGCGCGTATTTTAGCTGACCCGCAAAGCTTTTCTTTGCAGTCCTGCTGCCGATCAGCTTGCCGCTGGAATAGCGTATTTGCGTTCAACACCAGCCGCTCGGTTGTGACAAAATCAGGCCGCTAGTTCAATTGATCATTTGGGGCACCACATTTGTCTACCGTACTTCGAAATATTCCACTGTTCCAAGCGCTTGACGAAACCGAACTCGCGCTGCTCGAAGGGCTGGCGACCGATAAGGTGATTCCTCGCGGCGGCATCATTTTGAATGAAGGGGACGCCGGTGATTCGCTGTTCGCCATTGCGGCGGGGCGCGTCAAAGTGTTTATCGGTGACAACGACGGGCGCGAGATCACACTAAAGATGCTCGGTGTCGGCGATTTTTTTGGAGAAATGTCGCTGATCGACCAAGAGCCGCGATCCGCTTCGGTGGCCGCATTGGAAGCCACCACGCTCAAAGTGCTGTCGTATCAGGCTTTTCACGACTGCCTTGCGCGTTTTCCGGGCATCGGCATCGCGGTGATGACGGCGTTGGCGAAACGTTTGCGCGATGCGGACCGCAAGATTTCCAACCTTGCGCTGATGGATGTTTACGGTCGCGTGGCGAGTACCTTGTTGGAACTGGCCATTAGTAGCGACGGCA
>JACMOJ010000076.1 GCA_014378085.1 Burkholderiales bacterium
ATACTGAAATGATCGAGTATTGCGTCAAATAAGCGACCTGGTTCATAAACGACAGTGCTAGACATTGTTACTTTCAAAATCCTTCCGACCAATCATTTTTAGCCCTCAACCTTTTAATGTCATTTTGTCTATTTGTTGATATTATAATAATTAATTGAGCAAATGTGCTGCGCATCCTCCGACTATAGCGCGCAGCGCTTAGTCGCGAGTCAGCAGCGCGGTCTTCATGTCGGTGGGCTTTCTTGATCCTGAATATAAGCCAGCAGCGCATCGATGCTGGCATGGCCGCCGGCTGTGACGACGCCATAGGCGTTGTTCCAGAAACGGACTTTCCAAAAGTAGTTGGCGAGGTGATCGGCAAACTCCTTGCGGATCAGGCGCGAACTCACTGTTTTCAGATTGCCGATCATGCGGGCCAGGTTCATCGATGGCTGGGCGTCGATGAGCAAATGAACATAATCAGACTCGCCATTGAATTCAACCAGTTCGCAGCGCCAAGACCGGCAACAGTCGGTGAAGATGTCGCGCAGCCGTGCAAGCATCGCCGCATTGATGCAGCGGTTGCGGTATTTAATCGTCAGAATGACGTGATAGTGCAGGCGAAAGCCGTATGGTTGTTGGTTTTCAAAGCGTTTGACATGATGTTGCTCAAGGTAGATTTAAACCGCATATTTATACTGATTGTATGGGAAGCAAACTCATCCGCTCTGAAGCACATCAACTGTCGGCGTCGCCTGACGTGCAGGCAGATGTGGCACGCACCATCAAGTTTTATCGTGCAGCGGTGCGGGCATTGTCGACGGTGATTCAGACGCACTGGTCGGCTATCGCCAATGCTCCCAGCAAGTGCTTTGCCATCGAAAGCCTGTTTCATCCCACGGCCAAACGCCCGGTCGTGCGCTATGCGATCCTCAGTCGCAAATTGGGCAAGATGCCGAGCTACCTGCGCCGCGCCGCCATTGAAGCGGCTTACGGCGCCGTCAGTTCGTACCTGTCCAACTACAGCAACTGGCTCGATGACACGGAACGTGAGCGCGGATCGCGGCCGCCGCGTCTGGGCATCAACAACGTCAATCCGCCGCTCTACGGCGGCAACATGATCCTCATTGACGACCACTGGTGATCCGTCAAGATCAAACTACTTGGCGCCGACGGCATCTGGACGTTCTCGCACGCGTTGACAGTGCGCGGCAGGATGAAGCGGGAGAATGCGAAGAAAGTCCTTTGTCCGAGTCTGATTTTGCGAGGCAAGAAAGTCGTACTGTCGTGCCCGGTAGAACTCAGGCGCACGGCATGCATGAAGAACAAACACATCGATCGGGTCTGCTCCGTCGATGTGGGCATTAACACGGCGGCTACGGCCGCGATTGTCGATACAACTGGCACGGTGATAGCCCGGAAATTTTTCGATTCTGGCAGGCACAACGACCAGCGCGACAATCTGCATATGCACATCGCAGCAAAACAGAAAGCAAGCCATGGCGGCATTGGCAGACGTCTTGGCGCAGGCTTTTGCAAAACACTGTACCGGCGCATTGCCGGCATCAGCCTCGACTGTGCCCGGTCGATGGCGTCGGAACTGATCGCGTTTGCGCTCAAGCACGGCGCCCACGCACTGGCGGTCGAAGATCTGAAGGGCTGGAAGCCCAAAGGGCGCGGCAAGACGCAGCGCAAGCGATTTCATCGCTTCCAGCACCGCATGCTGGTCAAGTATCTGACCTTCCGGTGCGAAGAACTGGGTATCCGGTTGATGTCCGTGTTCGCACGCGGCACATCGTACTTCGCTTACGACGGCTCCGGACCGGTCAAGCGGGATAAGACTAATGCGACGCAAGCGACGTTCAGTAATGGCAGGCGTTATAACGCCGACTTGAACGGCGCCTACAACATCGCGGCGCGTGCGCTAGCGCTGTTGCTCAAGATACCCGATGTCAAGGTAAAAGGGACTGAAAGCAGTCCTGAACGAACCGACAAAAGTTTCGGGCGTTCATCGAGAATTCCGACCGTGCTCGCACACGTATGGGCATTTCATGCCCGTAAGTGTGCTGTGGCATGACACTCGTGACTGAGATAGTCTGACGCGCCATGAGCGTGCCTTAGATGCCCCGACTATAGCGCGCAGCGTTTAGTCGCGGGAGAATTCACCAAGATACCTTCGTCGGTAATTTCCAAAACGACGACGCCGACGATACGGTCTGCGACGACCAATACCGATACCTGACTCGTTTCGATTACCTCACTGTAGTCGTCGAGCATTGGGTTCGGTTTCATGCCAAGCGATGAAACATATCCTTTATAGGCTAACTGAACGCATGCCAAAATATGAAGTGCATCGGACTGCATAGCCGCCCGGATAACGCTTTTTGGAACAAGCATATTCATCAGATTTGTAGTGTTGAAAATGGATCGTAAAGTGATGAAGAAGTCTTTCTCATTCATGACCTCCCATTCCGGTGAGTAATAAACGACTCGATTGCCGGTATTACGATTTTTATCGGCGATGATCTCGCTGCGCATCATCCGCATGAGTGGTCTACCGTGCTATTGCGTGGCGCGCTTAAATTATACAATTCGCGCTGTTGCATAATTGCGTTGCCACTTCGACTCTCACAAAGGCAACCTACATCATGACAATCAAGCGCATTGATTTTATGCATCAAGTTGATCAGGCAAAGCTGCAAGGCAGTCCGCACATGGCACTGTTGACGCTGGCCTTGCCTAGCAACCATCACGAACCGCTGAACGCTGCGTTCGGCCTGTGTTGCCGCATTCGCCTAGATGATGACGAATATGGCGATAGCGTATCTGCCATGTATGACGACCTGTTCAATCAGGCTGACGCCGCCAATACGATCGGCTTTTTGCATCAGCTAGAACTGAACCCGACCATCAATACCCTGATCGTCCAAGGTGACGCCGATCGTGCCATGACCGCCGCCGTCGCCAAGTTCGCCTGTAACTTCTTCGGCGCACGATTTTTTGTGCAGCGCCGCCTCGGTGATATCGACATGCGGGTGATGACCTTGCTGACACAGGCCGCCAATCGCAACAGGCCGGCGCCTGCATCATGGTTGCCGACTTTCCCCGTCATCTCGCCTTCACCCCACACTCGAGCCTAAGAAATGTACCTCCCGTCCGTTTTGCCCCTTCACATCGGCCCGCGCGCATTCGACACGCTTGCCTTGCGCACGCGCCCGTATGCGCAATGCCAGACGATGCATGAACGCGCCGTGTTGCACGCCGTCCTTCAAGTCGAAAACCTGAGTGCCGCGCTCGCCCTCCATAACGTCGTGGCCCACCTGTGGAAATGGATCGTTGATTTTGCCTATACCTATAGCCTGCGCATCCAATATGAGAACTCCTTGGTTGACCTGATGGCCATCCTGGCATTGGATCCGCGTTACGCCCAAGCGCTCTACAGCATTCTGGCGGGAAGCGTCACGAACCACACAATGTCAACCGCGTGCGCCAAGAAGATCCTGCGACGCGTACGACGTACTTCGTACCATTTTTCGGCTTCATGACGATCGTGTCGATTGCTTTGACCGCAGGCGCGCCCTTTGGGTGCGTTGGCGCGAAAAATACCACCGTTCTTTTCCCAAGGGGCCGCTTGACCGGCGCAAACGGTTATAGCGGCCGATGGCTGTGCAGTTAGTCTGCGCAACCGATCAAGATCGGTAAAGCGACTCTGATGTTACTGAACGTTAGCCGCCGATTCCCGGCCGTACTCCGCACCACCATCCGCAAAAATACGAAATTTTAAGTCCGAGGTGATGAAAGTGTCTGCGGTTAGCCCGCAATAGATTGACTCATATAACCATGTAAACATCACTGCGTTACAAACTCGTGCGCTGACTACTTCCTCGGGCAATTGATCTTGTATCGCCTCTCCTAATTCGATACAGGATACCGCAATGAACTGCCTTGATTTTTCAGCGCCCAGTTTGAGTACCAACGCTTCGGCTTTTTCGGAGACAACCATCAATTTTAATGCATCCATATCTGCTATCTGTTTGCAAATTACCTTTCGTGATTTATCCAGTAACTGTATATCTATAATCATTGATGCTTTCCTTCACAAATCAATCGTAATTTCGATACCAACTGGTTTTCCGATTACTTTGCTTTCAAGCGCAATAGAGAGCCGCGTCGTTCATCATCGACGTATGCATAGTCGACGCGTCCTTCCTTGATCTTTCCCATGACGAGCATATTTGTCGTGATCGCATCATGATCGGTTGCAGAGAACGGTTTGTTGTAGCTGGTGATCGCGCCCTGGTACCGGATTTTGAGGTTTTCCAGCGCTTCCTTGATTTTTACGCCATCGGTCGTGCGAGCTTGGCGGATTGCCTTATACAACAGATGCATCCCGTCATAGCCTTGCGCGGCACTCATCGGCGACGGAATCTCTGACTGCTTGAACGACCGGTTGTAAGCCAGCAAAAAACTGTTTTTAGCCGCGGACCCCATTTCCTGAATGAATGTCTGCGGCATGATCGCTCCTTCACCGGACGAACCCGCGCCATCGATAAACGTGCGCATCGAGAACGCCCAGCTTCCAAGCATCGGCACCCGCCATTTCAGTGCTGCCTTGTTTTTTGCAATCGCTGCCAGCTCGGGACCGATTCCCCAAACCACGATCGCTTGGGCACCTGCATCCCTGGCACTGCGCAGCTGTGCTGTCATGTCCGTATCGCCAAGATTGAAGCGACCTGCATCAACCAGTGAAATCCCGGCGCTCTTGGCTTTCTGGATCGACGCCGCCAAGCCGGCATCGCCGTATGCGGTCGAGTCAGCCAGAATGGCAACCTGCGTTAACTGCCCGCGCGCAATGTCACTCATCAGTACCGTCGCCTCCAGATCGAGGGTCGGGGCGACACGGAAAATGAAGTTCTGGGGGGCCGCCGGCGGCGCGAATGTTTTTGTCAGCGATGTACCGGTCGATACTGCGATGACCAGCGGTATGCGTGCTTTCTGATACGCGCCGATCGACGCAAGGCCTACACCGGTATTGACGATGCCGATCGTCGCCACCACTTTATTCTCCGTCAGTTCCTTCGCAACACGGGCACCCACATCGACTTTTGCTTCATCATCGCGCTCAATCAACTCGATCAATTTGCCGTTGACGCCACCGATGCTATTGATTTCTTCTACCGCCAGCCGAATACCGTTGCGCATGCTTTCACCCATCGGTTTCGAGCCCCCTGTAAACGGCCCCGACACTCCAATTTTGATCGTCTCCGGTACCGCCGCTTGGCTCTGCACGTTTGCTACCGTCAAACCCAGCGCCAGCATCAGCGCGGTGATGCGAAATGACTTGATGATCATAATTATCTCCTCAATTAATCGAGCTGCTTTTCCAACCACTATCACTTGTTCGTGACTGCCATTTTTTATTAACTCAATATTTGCTGAGAAATTTATAATGGTCAATTGCTATATATTTCAGTGACTTAGACGAAAATGGACAATGAATCCACGTGGGTCTCAGGCGCTGAGATTGAAAAAGCCGACTCTCCTGGAATGGAAGAAATCGGCTTGGTGGGTAGAAAAAAAACACTGTGAAAATCAGTGCTCCGCGCGCAGCGGTATCGGTGATGCGGACGTTGTCACAGATTGACTTCGCCCGCTATTTGAAACGAAATTAATCAAACATCGCAAAGATGGCCGCGTGGTTCCTTAGTGTATTGTCCGGCGAAATGACGGCCTTCCCTCTTTTTTTCGGGACCGCGGCTGGCGCGTCGTCGGCGACCAACTCCCAACTGCTTGGCACGACCGCTGCAGCCGAATCGATCACCAGGTTCAGCCTGTTCGGCGGCACCGAGAGGGGCTTGTCCATATCGGCCTGAACGTCGGAGAGGAACGCTGTCACTTTGCTTTTCAGATTCTCGATGTAATCGTCATCGCGAACGATACGTTGCACGTACAGTCGCAGATCGTCAGGCATGCGTGGATCGAAGGAGATGAAATCGAGCCAGTCGAGTTCGAGGACCCACATCACACCCTGGACCTGCGGCATGTGCTCGGCCGGCATACCATTCAGCCACGTTCGCTTGTGCACGCCGCTGTTGAATGGCGACTTGATTTCGATCCCGCCATTCGTGCCGACCAATCCATCGGCCGATGCACCGACGAATGGAATCGTCCGGTGTCGTCTGAAGCCGACGGATTCGACAAGCAGGCCTGTTTCGACCGTGTACAAATTCGCCGCGAAC
>JACMOJ010000008.1 GCA_014378085.1 Burkholderiales bacterium
ATCCAACGCTTGGGTGGATCATTTTGTAAAAGAGCCCACGGAGGCGGCGGCTGTTCGCGCCCGGTTCGCGACTACGCTGGCGACCGGGAAGTCGTATAACGGCCTCCGCGAAATTGTGCTCGCCAGCGGCGAAACACGTTGGTTCGCATACGCTGCCGACCCAATTCTCGATCGCGACGGGAAGGTGGTTGCGATCGTTGGCTCGACCCAAGACGTTACCGAAGAACACGCCGTGCAGACTGCACTTGCGCTGAGTGAGGAGCGCTTCCGCATGATCACGGAAAACATGCAAGATATCGTGACACTACACGATCCGAGCGGGCGGCTGACCTACGCCTCCCCGTCACTGCAACGCCAACTTGGCCACGGTTTCGACATTAGTACCCAGCGGATGCCCGACAACTACGTGCACCCGGACGATTTGAACCGGGTGAAACGCACCATCTCTCAGTTCATGGCCGATACACGTCCATGTACAACAATCGAGTACCGGCTGCGCAAACGCGACGGTGAATACGCATGGTTAGAAACACACTGCACGCGTGTTACTCGCGGTGATCAAACACTCAGCCATTTTCAAGCGTTAACGCACGACGTCACTGATCGCAAAGCCGCTGAGCTAGCGCTGGCCAAACGCACCGATGAGCTTTCTGTCACCAACACGCTACTCGTCGAGGCGAGCACGCGACGGCAAGAACTAGAGCGTCGCGTGTTGCTCTCGATTGAGAATGCATTACATCAGGTGGGCCTCGAACTACATGACGATCTCGGCCAACAACTGACTGGCATTTCCTTACTCGCCAAGACGCTAGAGAATAAGCTCACTTCCTTTCCACCGCATGCAGAACGGTCGACAGCACGAGATGCGGCGCGAATTGCTGAACTGGTGAACCGTGCAATCAACCACACCCGCATGATCTCCCATGGCTTATCCCCCTACTTAAGTGGGGAGTTTGGCTTGGCTGTTGCCCTGACGCAGCTAGCCGGCGACATCGATAGCCTCGGTGTGGTTGCTTGTGTGGCCAGGATCGACGGGCGGGTAAAAGTTTCGGATGAAATCGCCGCACGAAGTCTGTTTCGGATTGCCCAAGAGGCGGCAAACAATTCGCTAAAGCACAGCGGCGCGACACTCATACAGATCTCACTTAAAACCGTCGGCGACTATCTACAACTCACCATTGGCGATGATGGCACGAGACGCGAACTGCCGCCCGATCAAACCGACATTCAAGTCAGAGGCTGCAAAGGCTGCAAAGGCGGCAAAGGCAGCAATGGCAACGAGGCCCCCCACAGTATTAGGCATCGCTGCCAGTCAATCGGCGCGAGAGTCGCCTATCGGTACTTTGCCGGTGCCGGTACTTTTGTCTGTATTCGCTGGCAGCAACCGGCAACTGGACGCCAAGGCGACAGCCAACCCGCGACAATTAGTAACCTCGCCGACGCCGCGACGCAGTTCTAACGAAAAGCCACGAATTTAGTTCGACCCTTGGAGAGAACCAAAGATGAAGTTTCGCATTATGGTGGTAGATGATCACGCAATTGTGTTGCATGGCCTCACGCAGCTAATAAACAATTGCGCCGATCTGGAGGTGACGCTACAGGCGCAGTCGGCTGAGGTTGCGCTTGAGACGTTGCACACCAACCCACTACCGGATCTGGTTGTTACAGACATCTCGCTGCCCGGATTGTCGGGAATCGAGCTGACCAAGACGTTAACTGCAATGCATCCAACATTGCCCGTTTTGGTCTTGTCGATGCACGAAGAAATGACTCAGGGCGAACGCGCATTTCGCGCCGGCGCAAAAGGCTATATCACCAAACAGGAGGCAACCGAAAAAGTCGTGTTTGCGATCCGGCGCATTCTTGGTGGCGAGGAGCACCTCAGCGAACGCCTGCAGTTATTGCTCCGGGGGAATGCGCGCAACAAACCAAAGAGCGGCGGCGTGTCGGTCTTATCTAGTTTGACTGATCGTGAATACGAGATTTTCCGGCTGATTGGCATGGGAATGAGCTCGTCGGAAATTGCAACAAAGCTGACCCGTAGCGTGAAGACGGTGGAAGCACACCGCGCAAACCTAAAACAGAAACTTGGCTTGCGCAACGCCATCGCACTCAACAGATTTGCGTCCAACTACGCGGATCGTGAGCGAATCTAATCCGGGCCGGCTGCGGAGCGGAGGGACGGGTGGGGTGAGGTGGCGGTGGGATGAATTCAGGTGAAGATATGCCTCTAGGTGTTTGCGGGGACGCCAAGATAAACTCGGTTGCGATCCGAGTGCTTGGATGGCCGCGAGGCTTAGTCTCCCAGAAGTCTTCCGCCAAATAAAAAAGCCGACTTGCGTCGGCTTTTTTGCTTCAAAACTAGGCCGCAGCCTTCTCTTCAACGTCGGGGGCTTCACTTACGATTGGACGATCCACCAGTTCTACAAGTGCCATAGGAGCATTGTCACCCTGACGGAAACCAAACTTGAGAATACGAAGGTATCCGCCTTTACGCTCTTTGTAACGTGGACCAAGTTCAGCGAACAACTTAACCACAATATCGCGATCGCGCAACCGATCAAACGCCAAGCGCTTGTTTGCCAGCGTTGCTTCTTTGCCAAGGGTAATCAACGGCTCTGCGACACGACGTAATTCTTTGGCTTTCGGCAGCGTTGTCTTGATGACTTCGTGCAAGAAAAGCGAGTTGGTCATGTTGCGCAACATCGCTAGGCGGTGTGAGCTGGTTTTGTTTAGTTTTCGGAGACCGTGACGGTGACGCATAGTAAATTTCCTTTGTTCTCTTGGCCGTTTTGCTCAGTGGAAACCAAGCCAGCCTTGTTATCGTTATGGGTTGTAGATAAAAAATTACTTCATTACACCAGTAGCTGGCCAATTTTCGAGTTTCATCCCGAGCGTCAGGCCCTTGCTAGCGAGGACTTCTTTGATTTCGTTGAGCGACTTGCGACCCAGGTTAGGTGTCTTAAGCAGTTCGTTCTCGGTGCGCTGAATCAAATCACCGATGTAGTAAATGTTTTCGGCCTTCAAACAATTAGCCGAACGCACGGTGAGTTCAAGATCATCAACTGGCTGAAGTAGCATCGGATCGACTTGCGGCGATTTTGCTTCCTCAGCCTGCATAGGCGTACCTTGCAAGTCAGCAAACACTGATAGCTGGTCAACCAGCACGCGCGCCGCGTAGCGAACTGCCTCTTCCGGCTCGATAGAGCCGTTAGTTTCAATATCCATCACCAGTCGGTCAAGATCGGTACGTTGTTCAACGCGCGCGCTTTCCACTGCGTATGAGACACGACGCACCGGCGAGTAGGACGCATCAAGAAGAATGGAACCAATGGTGCGGCCCTCATCATTGCGGCGTGCCGTAGCAGCAACGTAGCCACGACCCTTCTCGACTTTGATTTGCATGTCGATCTTGCCGCCAGCGGTGAGGTTGGCAATGACGTGGTCTGGATTGACGATTTCAACATCATGCGATTGCTCAATGTCAGCGCCGGTCACAGGGCCCGGCGTCGACTTCTTGAGTTTAAGCGTCGTATCGGCACGGTTGTGCAACTTAAGCACCAGGCCCTTGAGATTCAACAGGATATCAACCACGTCTTCTTGCACGCCTTCGATGGTTGAATATTCGTGCAACACGCCCGAAATCTTGACTTCGGTGGGTGCATAACCGGGCATGGAGGACAACAGAATGCGACGAAGCGCATTACCCAGTGTGTGGCCATAACCGCGCTCAAACGGCTCCATCACGACTTTTGCGTGAGCTGGAGAAATGTTTTCGACGTCGATGATGCGCGGCTTCAGGAAAGTCGTGGCATTGCTTTGCATTGACGAGGGCCTCTATAGATTAACGCGCGCCGTGGCGTCCCACGGCGCGGGGATGAAACGGATTACTTCGAGTAAAGTTCGACGACGAGCTGCTCGTTAATGTCTGCAGCAAACTCTTGACGATCCGGTAGCGTCTTAAACACGCCCGCGAATTTTTTCGTATCGACTTCTACCCAGTTCGGGAAGCCATTGGCTTCAGCAAGCTTGAGCGCGTCTAGAACACGCAACTGCTTCTGCGCTTTTTCTTTGAGCGACACAACATCATTTGGTTTCAACAGGTAAGACGGGATATTGACCGGCTTGCCATTGACCAAAATACCGCAGTGGCTCACCAACTGACGCGCTTCTGCGCGCGTCGAGCCAAAACCCATACGGTATACGGCGTTATCTAGGCGTGACTCAAGCAACTGCAAGAGATTCTCACCAGTCGCCCCCTTACGACGCTCAGCTTCAGCGAAGTACGTGCGGAACTGGCGCTCCAGCACGCCATACATGCGACGAATTTTTTGCTTCTCGCGAAGCTGCGTACCGTACTCAGATACGCGTGACTGTTTCGCGCCATGCTGCCCCGGACGCGATTCAAGTTTGCACTTCGAGTCGAGCGGACGACGCGCGCTCTTCAGGAAGAGATCAGTACCCTCGCGACGCGAGAGCTTACATTTAGGACCAATATAACGTGCCATGTGGATATCTCTTTTGCGAATTACATGCGACGACGCTTGGGTGGACGGCAGCCGTTGTGCGGTACTGGCGTGACATCAGCGATCGACATGATCTTGATGCCCAACGCGTTCAGCGCACGTACAGCCGATTCACGGCCCGGGCCGGGGCCCTTGATGCGGACTTCAAGATTCTTGATGCCACATTCCTGCGCGGCCTTACCAGCAGCCTCGGCTGCGATCTGCGCCGCGAAAGGAGTGGATTTTCTTGAACCCTTAAAGCCAGCGCCGCCTGACGTCGCCCACGACAGGGCATTACCCTGACGGTCGGTGATCGTAATGATGGTGTTGTTGAACGACGCGTGAATGTGCGCGATGCCTTCCGACACATTCTTTTTCACTTTCTTGCGAACGCGTGTTGCTGCAGCAGTCGGTTTAACCATTATGTGTACCTCGTTTCCGAAACTTTATTTCGCCAAGCGAACAGCTTTGCGTGGTCCCTTGCGGGTGCGCGCGTTGGTGCGGGTGCGCTGACCACGAACTGGCAGCCCTTTGCGATGACGAGTGCCACGATAACAACCGAGGTCCATAAGACGCTTGATTGACATCGAAATTTCACGTCGCAAATCTCCCTCGACGGTGACTTTGCCAATCTGCTCGCGCAGTTTGTCCATGTCGCTATCGTTAAGATCTTTGATTTTTGCAGAACCGCTCACGCCGGCAGCTTCACAGATCTTCTGCGCGGTATGACGACCAATGCCGTAGATCGCCGTTAGCGCAATCTCTGCATGTTGATGATTTGGAATGTTTACACCAGCAATACGTGCCATGATGGATAACCTTTAGCCTTGACGTTGCTTATGACGCGGATCTTTGCAGATGACGCGCAAAACACCTTTGCGGCGCACCAACTTGCAATTGCGACAGATTTTTTTGACAGATGCCTGAACTCGCATTTCTTTCTCCTAGCTATCCGTCGCCTATTTGGCGCGGAAGGTAATACGTGCCTTCGTTAAATCGTAGGGCGAAATTTCAACAGTGACTTTGTCCCCAGGCAAAATGCGAATGTAGTGCATACGCATCTTTCCAGAGATATGACCTAACACGACATGCCCGTTTTCCAACTTCACCCGGAACATTGCGTTCGGCAATGTTTCCTGGATTACGCCCTGCATTTCAATCGTTTCTTCTTTTGACATTAATCTGCTACCGATCCCTTTTCGCTTAAGCTTACCGAACAGGGAAGCCTGCGCCGCCTTTGAAGTTTGCCTTCTTAAGCAGGCTTTCATACTGGTGAGACATCAAGTACGCCTGCATCTGCGCCATGAAATCCATTGTGGTCACAACGATAATCAATAGGGACGTTCCACCAAAGTAGAACGGCACATTCCAACGCATGTGTAAGAATTCGGGAAGCAAGCAAACCGCGGTAATGTAGGCGGCACCCACTAACGTAAGTCTCATCAAAATTTTGTCAATGTAACGTGCGGTTTGGTCGCCCGGACGAATACCAGGTACAAACGCGCCACTCTTCTTCAAATTCTCTGCGGTTTCCTTGGAGTTAAAAACCAACGCCGTGTAGAAAAAGCAGAAGAAAATAATTGCCGCCGCATAAAGCATTGTGTAAAGCGGCTGACCCGGCGCTAACGCAGCACCCAAATCCTTAAGCCAAACCATCTGGTCACCTTGACCGAACCAGCCTGCGACAGTGGCCGGAAACAGGATAATCGATGACGCAAAAATCGGCGGTATCACACCCGCCATGTTTAACTTCAGCGGCAAATGGGAAGCTTGTCCGCCATAAAGCTTATTGCCGACTTGGCGCTTCGCATAATTAACCAAAATTTTCCGCTGGCCACGCTCAACGAAAACAACGAAATAAGTGACCAATACAACCAACGCCAAAATAAACAAGAACGCTGGAATCGACATCGTTCCGTTGTTAACCAACTCCATCGTGCCACCAATCGCACCTGGCAGGCCGGCAACGATGCCAGAGAAAATAATCAGCGAGATACCATTACCAATGCCGCGTTCCGTAATTTGCTCACCCAACCACATCAGGAACATCGTGCCGGTTAACAATGTCACTACCGTTACGAAACGGAACATCATCCCTGGGTCGATGACCAACCCTTGTTGTGATTCAAGCGCAATCGAAATTCCGACCCCTTGAAATAACGCAAGTGCAACCGTCCCATACCGTGTGTACTGCGTAATCTTCCGACGACCGGCTTCACCTTCTTTTTTCAATGCCTCAAGCTGCGGGGAGACAACAGTCAAAAGCTGCATGATGATTGATGCAGAAATGTAGGGCATGATTCCAAGTGCAAACACCGAGAAGCGCGACAATGCCCCACCCGAGAACATGTTGAACATGCCCAAGATGCCCCCGCCCTGCGTATCGAACAACTTGGCGAGCTGCACTGGGTCGATTCCCGGCACCGGAATATGTGTGCCAATACGGAATACGATCAATGCAAGTACCAAGAAAATCAAGCGACGCTTAAGGTCGCCCATTTTTCCGATCGCTGCTAATGGATTTGTAGCCAAACGTGTATCCCTAGTCCTAAATTCGTCGTCAATTACGCAGCAGGTGCGGCTTCGATAGAACCGCCAGCGGCCTCAATGGCAGCCCTCGCGCCCTTCGTCACGCCAATCCCAACCAATTTGACTTGCTTGGCGATGCTTCCAGACAAAAACACCTTGGCACCAAGCGCACTTGGTGAAATAACATTAGCCTGCTTTAACACAGCCAAGTCGATCGTGTCGACCGGCAACATGGCGATTTCTGACAAACGAACTTGTGCAGTATCGTAACGCGTCAAGGAGACAAAGCCGCGTTTTGGCAGCCGACGCTGCAAAGGCATTTGACCGCCCTCAAAGCCGACTTTATGAAATCCGCCTGAACGGGATTTCTGACCTTTGTGACCACGACCAGCGGTCTTACCCAAACCAGAACCAATGCCGCGACCGACGCGACGACGGTTCTTTTTTGAACCCTCAGCGGGTTTAATGTCATTTAAATCCATGATTCTTAGCCTTCAACTTGGAGCATATAGCTCACTTTGTTGATCATGCCGCGATTCGCGGGCGTGTCAATAACAGTGACGGTGTGGTGCAATCTTTTCAAGCCCAGGCCACGAACACAGGCCTTGTGCGCCTCAAGACGACCAATCGTGCTTTTACGAAGCGTTACTGTGATGGTTTTCTGGTTAGTCATGCGATTTTCTCCGTACGCCCCGATTAGCCCAAGATCTCTTCAACCGTTTTGCCGCGCTTGGCAGCAACTTCGGATGGGCGTGAAATTTGTGCCAAACCGTGCAATGTGGCGCGAACCACGTTGTACGGGTTTGTTGACCCGTGACACTTCGCCGAGATGTTCGTAATACCCATCACCTCGAACACTGCGCGCATCGCACCACCGGCCTTAATACCGTTACCGTCGGCCGCAGGCTGCATGAACACCTTGGTGCCACCGTGCTTGCCGATTACGGTGTGATGCAACGTGCCGTTCTTCAATGGGATCTTGACAAGTTTGCGACGAGCCTGCTCCATTGCTTTTTGTACGGCAACCGGGACTTCCTTCGACTTACCCTTGCCCATACCGATGCGACCGTCGCCATCTCCGACAACAGTCAACGCCGCGAAGCCAAGGATACGACCACCCTTAACAACTTTGGTGACTCGGTTAACCGAGATCATCTTTTCGCGGAGACCGTCGCCTTCTTTATCCTGCATTTCTGGTTTTGCCATTTGGACGTCCTTGACTAAAACTTGAGACCGGCTTCACGCGCGGCGTCAGCCAGCGCTTTCACGCGGCCGTGGTAAGCAAAACCAGCGCGGTCGAACGCGACGTCCGAGACCCCGGCGGCTTTAGCACGCTCAGCAATACGCTTGCCAACTTCTGCAGCAGCGGCAGCAGTCGCGCCGCTTTTCAACGCGGTCCGCAATTCCTTTTCTACCGTAGAGGCTGCGGCTAGAATTTTCGAGCCGGTAGCGTCGATCACCTGCGCATAGATATGGGTGTTGGTGCGGTGTACGGTCAAACGTACTGCCTTCAGACGCGCAATGACGGCGCGAGTTTTCGCGGCACGGCGCAAACGGGATTGTTTTTTGTCGATCATGATCGAGTTCCTTACTTCTTCTTCGTCTCTTTACGAACGATGACTTCGTCCGAGTAACGTACGCCTTTGCCCTTATACGGCTCAGGCGGACGATAGCCGCGCACAATGGCGGCAACCTGGCCAACCTTCTGCTTGTCAACGCCCTTCAAAATAATTTCGGTAGGAGTCGGCGTTTCCGCCTTAACGCCCTCTGGCATGTCGTGCACGACCGGATGCGAGTAACCCAACGCGAGGTTCAACTTCGCCCCTTGCGCGGCAGCCTTGTAACCAACGCCAACCAGCATCAACTTACGCTCGAAGCCTTTATCCACGCCGTGAACCATGTTTGCCAACAAGGCGCGCATCGTTCCAGACATTGCATTTGCAGCCTGCGAGTCGTTTGCCGCTTCCAACACAAGTTTGTCGCCATCACGCTTAATGTTGACTAATGCGGTAGCCGCTTGTTTCAAGGTGCCCAGCGGGCCCTTGACAATAATTTCGTTAGCTGCAAGAGTCACTTCGACTTTTGCAGGAACCGTGATAGGGAGCTTACCGACGCGAGACATTTATTCTCTCCTTACACAACGATGCAAATAACTTCACCACCAACACCGGTAGCGCGCGCTTTGCGATCGGTCATGACGCCGCGGGACGTGGAAACGATCGCCACACCCAAGCCATTCATGACAGGTTTGATATCTTCACGCCCACGATAGATTCGTAGGCCAGGACGGGAAACGCGCTCGATCTTCTCGATAACAGGTTTACCCGCGTAATATTTGAGGCCAACGTTCAGCTCTGATTTGCCGTCAACGGTGCGCACATCAAACCCTTCGATGTAGCCCTCATCTTTTAACACGTTGGCGATAGCCACCTTCACCTTGGAAGACGGCATCGTCACATCAACTTTTTCCGATTGTTGCGCATTACGAATGCG
>JACMOJ010000077.1 GCA_014378085.1 Burkholderiales bacterium
ATGCGCGCGCTCTATGCGCCGTTTCAACGCAACCATGATCGCATCATGATCATGGACGTGCGTTCCGCCGAGTTAACCAAATACGCGGCTAACGCCATGTTGGCGACGCGTATTTCGTTTATGAACGAGCTGGCATTGCTGGCAGAACTGCTCGGGGCAGATATCGAAGCCGTGCGCAGAGGCATGGGTTCGGACCCACGCATCGGTTATCATTTTCTGTATCCGGGGATTGGATACGGCGGTTCCTGTTTCCCCAAGGATGTGCAAGCTTTACAACGAACCGCGGCTGCTGCTGGTATGACATTGAAGCTGCTCGATGCGGTGGAGCGTGTCAATGGTGCACAAAAGCATGTGCTGACCAAAAAAATCGTCAAGCGCTTTGGCGAAAATCTTTCCGGTATGACATTTGCGGTATGGGGCCTCGCATTCAAGCCGAATACCGACGACATGCGTGAAGCACCGAGTCTTGTTTTGATCGAGGATTTGGTCAAACGGGGCGCGAAAATTATTGCGTTTGATCCGGTAGCATTACCAGAGGCCGAGCACTTGTTAGGTGATAACGCAAGCGTGAAATTTGCAGGCGCCGCGATGGAAGCCTTGGTTGGTGCCGATGCGCTTGCCATCGTGACCGAGTGGAAAACTTTTCGCGCACCCGACTTTGCCACGATGAAAACGGTATTGAAGTCCCCAATTGTCTTTGACGGACGTAATTTGTACGAGCCGGAAACGATGCGAGAGTTTGGCTTTGAGTATTATCCGATTGGCAGACCACAGATTGCATAGTCATTGATGGGTAAACTGATTATTCCTGATTGTTCGAATGCGCACGTGCTTGTCGTGGGTGATGTAATGCTCGATCGCTACTGGTTTGGCGATGTGTCGCGTATTTCTCCTGAGGCGCCGGTACCCGTCGTTCACGTTCAGCGCACTGAAGAGCGCCCTGGCGGCGCTGCCAACGTGGCTCGCAATATTGCTTCGCTTGGCGGTAAGGCGACCTTGCTCTCGGTGGTAGGCGATGATGAAGCCGGACGTTCACTGGCAGCTTTACTTGAAAAGGAACGTGTAACCACGATGTTCCACAAGGATCCTCAATTGCCAACCACCGTGAAGCTGCGGGTAATTGGTCGCCAGCAGCAGTTGTTACGAATTGATTTCGAGACACCACCTTCGCGCGAAGTCCTGGAAGATAAACTCGGGGATTTTGAATCGCTGGTGGATGCTGTTGACGTTATTATTTTGTCCGATTACGGTAAAGGTGGATTGACCCACGTCTCGAAAATGATCAACGTGGCGAAGGCACATGGCAAACGCATTCTTGTCGATCCGAAAGGCGACGATTTCGCGCGCTACCGCGGGGCAACGCTGCTCACGCCGAATCGGGGCGAATTCCGGCAAGTGGTGGGGCGTTGGCAGGATGAAGCTGATCTTGCCGCGCGCGCTGAATCACTTCGCATCGAACTTGCATTGGATGCCTTGCTCGTCACGCGTTCGGAGGAGGGTATGTCGCTGTTTTCAAGCGCGGGGGCGATGCATGAGCCTACACAGGCCCAAGAGGTCTACGATGTATCCGGCGCCGGCGACACTGTCATTGCGACTATCGGTCTCATGATGGCCGCTGGCCTCAACATGCAAGATGCGGTGCGAATTGCCAACCGCGCAGCGGGTGTCGTGGTCGGGAAACTGGGGACGGCCACACTGTCGCGCGCAGAATTAATTTCGTCGCTGCGCTAATTTTCTATCAAATCATATTGCTGAAAGATCATGACCATCATCGTTACCGGCGCAGCCGGATTTATCGGCAGCAACATTGTCAAAGCGCTGAATGTGCGCGGCATCTCAGACATTGTGGCCGTCGACAACCTCACGAAAGGCGATAAATTCAAGAACCTCGTCGATTGTGAAATTGCTGAATATGTCGACAAGAAGGACTTTCTGGAGGTCGTCGAATCCGGCGAGCTTGGCGGACAGATTGAAGCCGTCCTTCATCAGGGAGCATGCTCAGACACGATGGAGACAGATGGCCGTTACGTGATGGACAACAACTACCGCTACTCGCTTTCACTGCTCGAATGGTGCAACGACGAGGCAGTACCGTTTATTTACGCGTCATCGGCGGCGGTATATGGTGGTGGAAAAGTCTTCGCTGAAACGCGCGGGTGTGAAGCACCGCTCAACGTCTATGGTTACTCGAAATTCCTCTTCGATCAGGCGGTGCGGCAGCAGTTAGCCGATGCAAGTGCGCAGATCGCTGGTTTTCGCTATTTCAATGTTTACGGCCAGCGTGAATCGCACAAAGGTCGCATGGCATCGGTTGCGTGGCATTTTTTCAACCAGTACCATGCCAGCGGCAAAATAAAACTGTTTGAAGGATGCGATGGCTATGCCGGTGGTGAACAGCGGCGCGACTTTGTGTCGATTGAAGATGTGGTCAAGGTTAACTTGCATTTTTTGGACAACGACAACATATCGGGCATTTTCAATCTCGGTACGGGCCGCAGCCAAACCTTCAACGACGTAGCAGTGGCCAGCCTCAATGCCTGTCGTTCTCTTGATGGAAAATCTGCATTGTCACTGGACGAAATGAAGGCCCAGAGTTTGATCGAGTACGTCTCGTTTCCGGAAGCACTTAAAGGCAAATACCAGAGTTACACCGAAGCTGACCTCACCAATCTGCGTTCTGCAGGTTATGGCGACGAATTTCTAAACGTCGAAGAGGGTGTCACTCGTTACATTCCGTGGTTGGTCGCGCAGCGCGGATGAGCTACGGCAATTTGTATTTTGGACTGTACCAACCAGCCAGATGTCCGGTAAACGCTGGATTGTTTGTAATATGTTTCATATAATCAAGCAGTTTGCTGTGTTTGGCGGAAATGTCATCAGCCGCAAGGCAGCAAATGGTTTGCGCAGTCGGGGGCCACTACGTAATTCCTCTCTTGCGAGCACGGCAAAAAGAGAAGCATATCTCTTGTGTGTCGCGATCAGTATCTACTTTGTCAACCGACTGCCCTACTACTCGTTTTAGGGCGTGCGGTTGGTGTTATGGGTTGTAACGATCAGCGAAAGTAA
>JACMOJ010000078.1 GCA_014378085.1 Burkholderiales bacterium
AGTTTTTCGCGCATACAGCAGAAAGTTTTTGCGCCGAGCTATAACAGTTGTCACACGGCGGGCAATGCCTTCGCGACACAATCCGGCTTGGTTCTAGACGACGCCGTCGCCTATCGCAACCTGCGCAACGCGCCGGTAAAGAACAGCATGGCAGTGGTGCATGGCATGAAACAAATCGTGCCGCGCGATTTAGAGAATAGTTTGTTGTACCAAAAGCTGCTGTTGTGGGACCCCACTAAACCGCAACACCTTGGCAGCGCGATGCCGCTCGGCTCAACGTCACTGACGGTGGGACAACTCGATTTCATTAAACGCTGGATTGATGCTGGTGCGCCGGAATCGGGCGACAACATCGACGCCAGGCTCCTCGACGACCGAACCCTACCCGCTTACGCGCCGTTTGTGGCACTCTCGCCGCCGACGAAGGGTGTCCAACTCACCATCGAGCCGTTTTCGGTGCAGCCGGACTTTGAGCGTGAGCTATTTGTACTGCGTGACCTCAAAAATCCGGCGCCAATCTACGTTTCCCGCATCGAGACTCGTATGCGCGCGAACAGCCATCACTTCTTGCTTTACACCTTCCAAAACAATACGCCGAGCTTTCTCATCCCGCCACTCAATCTGATGCGCGATATCCGTAATCCTGACGGTAATCTGAATTTCGTCAACACCCTGCCGATGGGTTATCACACCTTTTTTGCGGGGGCGATGACACCGGAAAGTGACTACAGCTTCCCGCCGGGTATCGCGTTGTTATTGCCAGCAAACGCTCGGCTGGACTTAAACGCCCACTATGTAAACAAGGGCACAAGCAATGTCACCGGCGAAGCCTTTGCCAATCTTCACACCGTCGATGCGGCGCAAGTCACCCAAATTGCACGTACGCTTAACTTGGGCAACACCAGCATCCCATTGCCACCGGGCCAACGTACGACCCATCGAAAGGCGTTCACCTTTTCGGCGACAACACGTGTACTGATGCTGACCTCACACATGCATGCGCTCGGCGAACGATTTGTCATCCGTATTGCCGGCGGCGCGCGCGATGGCCAGGTTGTCTATGAAAACACCGACTGGGCACATCCGGCCATCATCACCTTCAGTCAGCCGATCGTACTCGCGCCAGGTGAGGGCCTTACCTCGGAGATTACCTACAACAACACCACCAGCCGCACGGTGAATTTTGGTCTGACCAGCGAAGACGAGATGGGCATTATCTTCGGTTATTACTACTAAGCCGCAAGAAACGCAGCGATTCTTGCCGCGCGTTTGTCGTGCCGATTCGGCGGGCAGGTCAGTGGTACGGCAGGCGGAAACTTCAGCAGCGACAGATCCCCGCGAACCGCCGAGTCGTCCGCCGTGATGAGGGCAGGCTGTTTTAGCGCCGCCAATGCGGCGGCGTAGTCGTCGCGAACCCCACACGGGTGAGTGACCGAAAGGCAGCGGCGAACTTCACACTTTCCGCCACCTTGCGATGAAGCACACCCCGTCCCTAGCAGACTAGTCGGAGATCAGTGCGGCAAAGTCTCTAGGGCAGCCGAAATTTCCGCACTTCATCGGATAGACCTGTCGCCTGCTCTTTCATCGACGCGACCGCAGCAGCCGTCTCTTCAACCAGCGCCGAATTTTGCTGGGTCATTGCATCAAGATCGTGAATTGCGTCGCCAATCTGGGCAATACCCAATGACTGCTCTCGCGAGCCTGTCGCGATATTGGTAAGCAGCTCATTGACGCGCGTTTACGAAGCCACAATTTCTGCAATCGTGTCGCCTGCCTTGCGCACAATCGTAGTGCCCGCTTCGACCTGCTCAACGCTCTTGCCAATGAGCAGCTTGATCTCTCTGGCCGCGTCAGAACTGCGCTGCGCTAGCATCCGTACTTCACTCGCTACCACCGCAAACCCACGTCCTTGGTCGCCAGCACGGGCTGCCTCGACTGCGGCGTTCAAGGCCAGAATATTGGTTTGGAACGCAATTGCGTCAATGGTGCCGATGATCTCGTTAATTTTTGACGAAGAGGCGTGAATGCCCGCCATGGTACTGACGACATCGCGCATGACGCTGCCACCGGCAGCCGCAGAGGTAGCATTGTGCTGCGCGACCAAAGCGGCTTCTGCGGTATTTTCTGAAGTGCCTTTAACGGTGGAGGTGATCTGCTCCATTGACGCGGCAGCTTCCTCAAGGTTTGCCGTCGCCTGCTCGGTTCGCGACGACAAATCCATCGTTCCGCTGGCAATCTGCGTACTAGATGACACGATTGCATCGCTCGATGCCCTGACTTGACTGACGACAGTACGAAGTGAAGTCTGCATCTCGGCAAGTTCGTGCATCAGATCCGCAGCCTCGTCTGCACCCCACGGCGTGGGGCTAGTGGTGAGGTCGCCATCGGTAATCGCACGAAGGTGACGTCTGGTCTCTTTTAGTCCGCCATCCATGACTTTATAAAAACTTAGAAAGAAGTAGCCTGCAATCGCCAGCGAGAAAACGGTGGTGAGAGCGTTGAAAAGTAGCCGTTGTTGACCTGCGTAGCGCAGATCATCGACATAAATCCCTGAGCCAACGATCCAGCCCCACGGCTCGAAGCCCTTCACATAGGACAATTTATCGACCGGCTTTTCCGCACTAGGCCCGGGCTTAGGCCACTGATAGGCAACAAATCCCTGCCCGGCTTTTTTCACCATCACCACAAATTCTTTAAACAGCGCCAATCCGTTTGGGTCTTTGATGTCAGACGCATCCTTACCGTCCAGCTCGGGCTTGATCGGATGCATGATGATTTTTGGCTGCATGTCATTGATCCAAAAATATTCTTTTTGGTCATACCGAAGCGCCGAAATCGTTTTCTTGGCCGATGCTTGTGCTTCATCGCGCGTCAGCTTGCCGGCAAGTTCATCCGCATGGGCAGCGACAACGACACCATGCGCAATTTCGACGTGTTGCCGCGTCGCGTCCTTTCGACTTGAGAGCGCATCTTCGAGCTGAACGTTGAGCTGCCAACCCAGTGCGCCGAGCATTGGCACTAAAAAGGCGAGCGAGATGATGATGGCTTTCGAGCCGAACTGTAGCCCGCGAAAAAGCCTGATGCCGGGAGCCCAAAGACCATGGTGACTAAAAAAAGACGCAGAATCGCCGATTGGCGCGTGCGCAGGCTTGATACCAATGCGGGCACTGGTTGCAGACATGAAATTTCTCCGGTGATTGCGCCAGTCCTAAACTTTGCTAGGTGCGGCTCTTGCCAGCGTGGCCAACTATATGGCGACCACGGAGCGCCGCAGGCAACGAAAAGCGCTGCCTTTCGCGGCTATTTCTATCTGCCCGCCACTTTGTTTCGTTAACACGAAGGTGGGGGGGAAGTGCCGAGGTGCCGAGGTGCCGAGGTGCCGAAGTGCATAGGCGCGCCGAAAATGACCACGCGCCGACAACCTCCGGAAACGCGGCCTGGCTAGCCCCCCAGAAACGCAGCGATTCTTGCCGCACGCTTATCGAGCAGATCCGGCGGGCAGGTTAGTGGCTCGGCCGGAGGAAACTCCAGCACCGGCAGGTCTGCGCGCACCGCTGAGCCATCCGCCGTGATGAGGGCGGGTTGCTTTAACGCCGCCAATGCGGCGGCGCAGTCGTAACGAAACGCCGCACGAATCAAAGGCCGGAAGGCCGCAGCAGACTTCAAACTTTCCATCACCTTCAGGTGCAACGCATCCGCACTTGGCAGGCCGGTGGGACGACGGTGTTCCGCGTCACGTGCGTACCACGGATAAAACAGATACTGGTCACGGCAAAGCTGAAAGGTGTTCATCAAATGGTTGCCGTTGATATCCGGTGTAAACGGCGGCGCGTATTCCGCCAACAATTCATCAAGCTGTTCCGGCTTCGGCATGCCAATGCCGTCCAACACTACCCGTCGAACACTTACTGGCTGCCGATTGGCGAGTTCCAACGCCACGCGCACCCCCGACAATGTGCCATAAACGTCGACAGGTTCATCGAAGGCATTTCGCAGCGCCTCTTCGACCATATCGGTGAAATCGCTGATGGTCGGTTCTGCATTCCCTGAGCGAATCGGCAGTGGATCGGAGTCGCCCATACCGGGCAAATCGACCGCCAGCGAGCGTTGATGAAACCGAACCTGAAGATTGGACAACATCAGCGCGCTGCCCGGTGCCGCGTGCAACATCACCAGAGGTGGTAACGTGACAGAGGCAGCGTCGCCATGGTGTGCGCGGGCGTGAAGCTGTCCCTTGCTTGTTTCAATGAACAATCGTTTCATAGCAAACTCCAGAAGCACACGGTGTGAATCACGAATATAATTTGTCCGGACAACTTTGTCACCCATAAAAAATAACTTGGCATGACCAACAACGCCTCTCTCCTGCTCAATATTGCCGATACGGTGGCGACACTAACCATTTCGCGACCAGCCAAACGCAACGCGCTGGATACCGCAACTTGGCAGGCTCTGGCTGAGGCATGTGCAACCATTGCGGCAGATAGCAGTTTGCGCGCGGTGGTGTTGCAAGGCGAAGGCGACCACTTTAGCGCGGGCGCGGATATTCATGAACTTGGCGAACACATCCACGATGCCACTTGGATGGCGAACAACCAGAAAACGATTGCGCTGGCGCTAGATGCCTTCGCTTCACTGCCGCAGCCGACCATCGCGGTCATTCGCGGGAGCTGTTACGGCGGTGGTGCCGCGCTGGCGGCTGCTGCCGACTTCCGCCTTTGTTGCGACGACGCAAAGTTTGCCATCACGCCTTCAAAGCTTGGCCTCACCTATCGTTTAATCGACTGTCTACGTGTGGTGGAATTGGTCGGCGCGGCGCGTGCCCGCGAGATCCTATTACTCGCCAAGGAAATCAACGCGGCCACCGCCGTCGCTTGGGGCATGGTTACCGAATGTGTGGAACCCGCTCAGTTGCCGTCTGCGCTCGCGGCGACGCTCACGAGAGTGACGTCGCTTTCGGCCTACAGCGCACGCGGCATCAAACAATCGTTGCTCAAAATTCGCGCGGGCCAAACGGCTGATGACGCAGAAACGCAAACGATGTTTGCCGATGCATTCAAAAGTAAGGACTTCGCCGAGGGTGCGGCCGCCTTCATTGAAAAACGCGCGCCGCAGTTCGACTAAGCGATATCCACTCACCATGCCCGCTTATATTTTTGTCAGTGCAGTAATTCACAATTTCGAAAGATTTGCCGCTTACGGATCAGCAAATGCTGCATTGGTCGCGCGAATGGGCGGGAAGTATTTGGTGCTCGGCCCAGAGGGCGATGCTCTTGAAGGCGCGCCAATCATCGGTAAAAAAGTTATCTCCGAATGGCCAAACAAAGACGCGGCACTTGCCTACTGGCACTCGGCGGAATACGCGGAGATTCGCAAACTGCGTGAACATATTTGTGATGCGCAGGTAATGCTGCTCGATGGTTTCGGCAGTCCGGCCTCTCAACTCGACACAACTCCGCTCGACGCAACTCCACTCGACACAACTCCACTCGACACAACTCAACTCAACACTAATCAACAGGCTGACTGATGTCATCGAATTCCCATCTATACGGGCCTTACCGCACGCTGGCGCTGCAAACGCGTTGTGATGCTGTCAACAGCATCCCCGACGTCGCAGCGTGTCGCGCGCAGATGGTGCAATCCATTGAACGTATTGACCGTCAGATCGCCGCTTCCAAAATGTTTTCCGGCGATGATCTGAAACTGGTGGTGTTGCCAGAATATTTTTTGACGAGTTTTCCAACCGGCCCGGATTTACCGACCTGGGCGGCACGCGCTTGCCTGCTGCAAGACGGGCCCGAATACCAAGCGCTCGGCGAGGTCGCCCGAAAAAATGGCGTATATCTTTCTGGCAACGCGTACGAAATTGATCCGCAGTTTTCGCACCTGTCGTTTCAAGTGAGTTTCATTATTAATGATCAGGGTGAGCTGATCCTTCGCTACCGCCGTCTCATTTCAATGTACACCGCTACACCGCATGACGTCTGGGATAAGTTTGTCGCCACCTATGGTGTCGAAGCCGCCTTCCCCGTCGCGGATACCCCGCTCGGCAAACTCGCCTGTATCGCTTCCGAAGAAATTTTGTTCCCTGAGGTGGCACGGGCATTGGCGCTACGCGGCGCGGAAATATTTCTGCATTCCTCCTCCGAGACCGGCAGCCCGCAAGCGACCAAAAAAGGCATCGCGAAACGCGCGCGCGCGGTGGAAAACCTCGCCTACGTTGTATCGGCCAATAGCGCGGGCATCGCCGGCATCGATATCCCGATGGCGTCTACCGATAGCGGCTCGATGGTGATTGATTACGAAGGCCGCATCTTGGCGGAAGCCGGCTACGGTGAATCAATGGTCGCCCTGACCCAAATTGACCCCGCGATCATTCGTCAGGTACGCGGGCGGGTGGGGATGGATAACTATCTGGCACGTTTGCGACTTGAACCGTTTGCCTCCACCTATCAGATGAGTGTGTATCCACCAAATGTTCTGGCCAACGAGAAACCGTCTCGCGCAGGATTTCGTGCGGCCATCGAACGCGGCATTGCGATGATTAAAGGCGGCAAGAAATGATCGACCTACTTTCGATTTCGCTAATACATACCGACAACGGCCTAAGCTTTGCGACATTCTTTTATGTCATTCTTTTATGTCATTCCGCTTTATGTCACTCCGACCAACTTTTTGTGGCGAATCCCATCCGATCGCGCTGCTACGTTGTTAGCAGCAAGAAGAGACGACCGGTTAAGATTCCTCGTCGCCAAACATGGCTTCGTCAGAATGACAGTTTGATAGGTTTACCTAATTTGCAGCATGTTATCGCGATGAAAGATCGACACAAATGAGCACGATGTTCAGGGTACGCAATCCACGCAACGGACAGTACGACTACGAGTTTCCTATTGTCACGCCGGCGGAGATCGCCGCGCGCGCAACAAAACTGCGCGCTGCAGCGGTCGGCACTGGCGGCCCCAGTGCATGGGCGGGAATGCCGGCGGCGGATCGCTGCGCGGTGTTGGCGCGTTTTGCTGGAGCCGTCAAGACGCAACGCTCCGCACTCATTGCAGCGCTGGTGGTCGACACCGGCCGCAAGCGTGAATCCGAACTAGAAGTCGATTCGGCAATCGGCAACATCCTGCGCTGGGCGGCACGCGCGCCGGCGCTGCTCGAAGAGCCGGCGACTCGTGAGAGTGTGGTCAAACCGATGACACTCACGGCGGCAAGTGTGCCGGTGGGGTTAGTGGCCGTAATCAGCCCGTGGAATTTCCCGCTGTTACTCGCCCTCATTGATACCATCCCCGCACTCGCCGCCGGGTGCACGGTGATGGTCAAACCCTCCGAGGTAACACCACGATTTGTCGAGCCGCTGCAACGCGCTATTAACGCCGTGCCGGAACTCGCTCAGGTTCTCAGTTTTGTTCAGGGCGGCCCCGCGACCGGTGCGGCAATGATCGACTGCGCCGATGCGGTGTGTTTTACCGGTAGCGTGGCGACCGGGCGCATCATCGCGCGCCACTGTGCGGAACGTCTCATCGCGTGTTTCTTGGAGTTGGGCGGCAAAGACGCTGTGATTGTGCTGGAAGGTGCTGACATTCCCCGCGCGGCGCGCTCGGTAGCGTGGGGCGGGCTCGCCAACGCCGGTCAATCGTGTTTGTCGATTGAACGAGTGTTGGTCGAAGCGCCGGTTTACGACGCGTTTGTTAAAGCACTCGCGGCGGAATGCAACGCACTCAAACTCGCCTATCCAAATATTGACGACGGTGTTATCGGCCCGCTGATTGCCGAGCGCCAGGCGGAAGCCATCCGTGCGCAGTTAGACGATGCCTACGCACGCGGGGCGAAAGCGCTGGCGGG
>JACMOJ010000079.1 GCA_014378085.1 Burkholderiales bacterium
CCGCGACGGGTGACGAATACACGGGGGATCCGCTGGCGAATCCAGCAACGAAGTCGGCCAAAGGTCCACGAACTCAATCAGCGGTTGAGATCAACTCGCAGCAACTCGTGCTATTTCCTGATTTCCAACCGCCGCCTTCGAGCGACGACGGCAAAGCAACGTGGATTCTTCTCCAGCACTTTGACAATGCGAAAAAGGAAGTGCGCATTGAGTTGTCACTTCCTGTCAGTTATTCGGGACGCGTGGATGGTTGGGCTGAACGTATCATCCTCGGCTCGCTACCGTTCGATTCGGCAGCAAACATCAACGTACCGTTGCTGCCGGATTTACCAGACATTGAAGTGCCGCTTCGCCGTCGCGCCTGACGGCGATGTTCAACCCGTCAAGACTGACTTTCGCACGTAAGCGGCGAGGGGTCTCCATGACTCGGCTTGCGGAGACGCTGGCTGTTGATCTGCGCTCGATTACGGGATATGAGAAGGGTGAATTCGTGCCGACTGCGGCGAATCTGGAAAAGATCGCTGCATGTTTGCGATTCCCTATTTCCTTTTTCCAGATCGAGGAAGAGCTGCAGCTGATCGATAAAGATGCCGCAAGCTTTAGATCGCTTTCAAAAATGTCCGCAACGCAACGCGATGTGGCGCTTTATTCGGGCGCTCTCACCGTCACATTGAATCGCGCACTAGAACACCGGTTCGAACTACCGCAGCCCAACCTACCCGACTTGCGAGACGCGGATCCGGAAATCGCCGCAGCAGAGCTGCGACGCTATTGGGATATGGGTGAACAGCCCATCAAGAATGCGGTTCACCTCTTGGAGTCGCAAGGGGTTCGTGTCTACTCGCTGGCCATTGACGCCACCGAAGTCGACGCCTTTTCGATGTGGCGGCAACAGATTCCCTTTGTCTTCCTTAACACGCTGAAATCCTCGGAGCGAGCACGGTTCGATGCGATGCACGAACTGGGGCATCTGGTGCTGCATCGCCATGGCTCACCGGACGGTGGGCAAGAAGTGGAGCGAGCGGCCAACGACTTTGCGGCATCGTTTCTCATGCCTCGTAGCAGTGTTCTCGCGTATGTGCCGAAATTTTTGTCGCTCGATATCTTGGTGAAGCTGAAGAAAATTTGGGGCGTCTCGGTTGCTGCGCTTGCCTTTCGTCTCCAACGCCTAGGCCTGTTGACCGACTGGCAGTATCGCGACCTGGCGATTCAGATTAATAAGCGCGGGTACCGCAAACAGGAGCCGGACAGCATGCCGCGAGAGATCTCGCAAGTGCTTGCAAAGGCGTTTACCTCATTGAGAAGCGAAGGGGTGAGCAAGTCCAATATCGCCACCGAGCTGTGCATCGCCGACGAGGATATTGATGAGATGGTCTTTGGGCTCATTTTGAACAGGATTGGTGGAACTGATCATTCCGCCGCGCGCGCACAGGTCGCCTCCATAGCGACGCTAACTTTGGTCAAAGGTTAGTCACCGAGACCAGACTGACCGCGCGTACTGTGCTTCCCTGCTTTAAGGGGTCGACCCATAAAGGTTGCCACAGTCGCAACCTGGCGTCCCGATTGATCACGCCCTCCGTCACAAGGTATGGCAAGTAGAAGAGAAACTCACTGACGTCAATATCGCGCTGAATTTCTATCGAGATGCCGTGTTGCGCAGCGCGGACGTGCAGGTGGTCTGTTCCAACGATACCGACATGATGCCGGCAATGGCGATGGTTCGCGTCGACTTCCCGGATCAACGAATCGGGCTGGTGGCTCCGCTACCGGACCCATCCATTACGGATTCCGATCGCTACGTGGCCACGTCCCTGCAGGAGCATGCAGCGTGGACACGGCGTTACCTGCGTCATGATGAGTTGCTTGCGGCGCAATTGCCGCAACAGGTGCCCACGCGTAAGAAGCCGATCATAAAGCCAACGTACTGGTAATTTTCACCACGTATTGGCTGTGACGACCCGAGTAGCAACAAGGTTGCACTATTAGTTTTGTCGTGTAACTTGATCTCAACAGCAAACATTTCGTTAGCTGCAGTCACCCGGAGATCAACAGCACGAATCAGATTACCCGTCCCACACCTAGTGGGCAACTGTTGTCGCCGACCGAAAAATGAGCCCCTGGGGGTGCTGAATGCGAATTCTCACCTTTCTCACTTCTCACAAAAAATCGGCCGCGCTCGCGCTCTCGGTGTGGCAGTAGGAAAGCCCCAAAAATAAGTCGTACCACTCTCTACGCACTGCAAATAAATACTCGCTAAATCGAACAGAATTACCGAATGGAACAGTCACAAAAGCGCGGGGGTAGAAGTCGTCCTATTACCGCGAAAGCGTGATTTATTTTTTGCTGCAGCAGGAATTTATTCGCGTTGAAGTAATCGCATCTTGATGGATCACTTCGTCTCAACCGCCACAGATTGCGTCACCGTCGCTCAGGACTTAGCACTCCTCGTAACTCGGCGAGCACATTCTCGAAGATCAAAGCTTGACCAGCACCGCGCAGAACTCATCAAACTGCATGCAGCGGGATTGACGTACAGTGCGATGCGGCTCTGGTTGCGTCAAGAGCGGCGCTGCCTGATTGCGAAGTCAACGCTGCATCACCGACTCGAACAATGGCTGAGCGATACAGCCCCTGTTATGCCTACAGTAAGCCGGTCACTAAAAGTTGCGCGGGCTACGCGGCGGCGATCAAAGCTGGTCGAGGCATCAATACCGACGCCACAAGCACCTAAGCATTTGAAGGGTTTGGCGGGTGTATCGTACCGTGAGCAATCCGCGCGCATCCTTAAAAAACTTTGCGTTTTCGGAAAAAAGAAACAACGCGGACGTCCAGGATTCAGCGATAACCATATTCACTCAGTCAGTAGTTATCACACCTATGTTTCGACCTTGACCGTCGCTTTCGCCGGGATGAATAAAAATCGGCCGTTCACAAAGTTACGCGAGGTCACGGTGCGCGACATCGCGCTATGGATTCAGCAAAGAGAAAAACGAACTCTTGCGACATCTACGTTGCTAAGAGACCGTCGCGTAATGCGCTTGCTTTTGATTGCGTTGGGACGTGAGAAAGAGATACACGACGAGATTCCGCGGCTCGCGAGTCACCCAAGACGAAAAGGCAGGCTCGCGACCGCGCTTCGGTATTACACACAGGGGCAGTGGCTTTTGATAACGCGTCATCAAAGCGATCGCAACAGTCTAGCAACCGAAATCGCCGCGCGTTGTGGACTGCGCGCGCAGGGGTTGATCACGCTGATGCCGCCGGGTATGCGCCAAAAATCTACAAAACGCGTTTGGCGGACTGATCGTTTCGCTGGCATGCACGACATCGAATTGTGGACCATCCAAGAAAAAAATGGGCTGGTTCGAGAAATCGCTATGCCGGACGACTTGTCGATTCGACTGATGGCGCGCGCGTACCCTAGACCGCTCAAGATCACTGATCGCGGCACCAACTTCGAAACACTTTTTGACGTGGGTGGAGGACGCAGTTGGTCTGACTCGTTTACGCAGGCGTCAAAGCGTGCACTCGGTTGGTCAGCAGGTGGCCATGGGCTCCGGCACTCGTACGCCGATGCGAGAGTCGAACTACTACAAAGCCTCGACTATTCGCTCGATGACAGTCTAAAAATTACGAGTCAAGAACTCGGGCACTTCCGAGCCCGCGTGATCAACGCGTATTTAAGGTGATTTTCGTGTCGAGACGTCTTAAGAAAAATCACTAGCTGCAAATGAGCTTTTTTAAAAGTGATGACTGGGGCGATCCAGATGCTTTTGCGCCGTTTTACGCCGGCTTGGCGAGTGCAATCGAGACATTCGCCGAAGGCGATTGCAACTGTTAATCCACAGTTAAGGATGAGCATTGAGTTTGAACCCGTTCATAGCCATTGTCAACAGAAACCCGCTTGAGGATCAATCGTCCGCAAGCCAATTTGAAAGAAATGAACATGAACGAAATGGCGCCCGAAAATGAAAAGTCAAAGCACTCGGATAAACCTCGGTGCGTGCCATTCACCTCTGCTGCCTTGGATGCCTTGGGCGAGGGCGTCTGCAGAAAATGCGTAAATGCAAGTTACGAACGCTACGAAAATAGTGAGCCTCCCACGGTCATTCGCCAGTTGCGAAAGCCCAGAAGTGGCGAGGCCTACACGGTTGAGACGTGGCCGGCCGACTCAGTCCTGGAAGGCGCCAACTATCAGACTGCTGAGCGTGAGCCCGAAGTCGATGAACACAAATTCGAAATCGAGAACGACGGCGCCTCTCCTAAATTGCACAACGAATGGCTCGCGAAGGAGCCGCTAGTAATCGTGACATGGTTTCGGGTCTATTGTGCGGCGCTTCGACAACCCGTGCACCGTCCTGCACAACGGCGCACCTGCATGCATCTCGAAACCCAGGCGATGGCGCGGGAGAGGAATTTAGAAAAAGAGGCACAACGCAAGTCCGTGACTACTGCGCAGCTTAAATCGCAACGAGCGGAGCAGCAAGCAATGAAGCCACCAAAAGTACCGCCATCTTTTTGTGACTTGGACGACGAATATCCGTTTCACACGGATTTAGACCGGTAGCCGGACAAAGTGCGGACCAAACGCGGATACTGCCGACTGGCCCAGCAAAACAGCGCAAAACGATTCAGAACAGTTTGCGACACGCCAAAGCTCACCGCGCACCCACAAACCGGCCCCAAGGGCCGATTTTGCGGTTCACCCTGCCCGTCGA
>JACMOJ010000080.1 GCA_014378085.1 Burkholderiales bacterium
ACTCGCTAATTCACCAACGCGCCAACTCGCGAATTCGCTAATTTGCTAATCCACCAATCCACCAATCCAAAAATCCGCTGGCGGAACGCTTATTTTTCGACGTCGCTCGCACGTAGCTGCGGAAACAGGATGACGTCGCGAATCGACGCGGAGTCGGTCAACAACATGACTAGTCGGTCGATGCCGATGCCTTCACCCGCCGTGGGGGGCATGCCGTATTCAAGGGCGCGCACAAAATCCGCGTCATAGTGCATCGCCTCTTCATCGCCGCCATCCTTGGCTTTTACCTGTTCGAGAAAACGCGCCGCTTGATCTTCGGCGTCGTTGAGTTCTGAAAATCCATTGGCAATCTCGCGACCGGCGATAAACAATTCGAATCGGTCCGTGATGGCGGGATTGTGGTCGTTGCGGCGCGCGAGCGGTGAAACTTCAGCCGGATAGTCAACAATAAATGTTGGTTGAATCAGTTTCGACTCTGCCGTTTCTTCAAACAGCTTTAGTTGCAGCGTGCCAACCGTGTCGTTGGCTTTCACTTGCGCGTGGTGCTTCTTGCACAACGTCTTTAGCGTTTCGATATCGTCCAGATTGGTATCGGCATATTCGGGAAAGTAGTGCTTTACGGCCTGCGGCATGGTCAAGCGCGCGAAGGGCTGGCCAAAATCAATTGGCACGCCTTGGTAGTCAAACAGCGTCTTGCCAAGCACCTTGGTGGCAACGGCGCGAAACATCTCTTCGGTAAATTGCATCAAGTGATGAAAGTCGCGCCATGCAATGTAGAACTCCATCATCGTGAATTCCGGATTGTGGCGAACACTCATCCCTTCATTGCGGAAATTGCGGTTGATTTCAAACACCCGCTCGAAGCCGCCGACCACCAAGCGCCTTAAATAAAGCTCCGGTGCAATGCGCAGGTACAACTGCATATCAAGTGTGTTGTGGTGGGTGATGAAGGGCTTGGCCGCCGCACCACCGGGGATGGGATGCATCATCGGTGTTTCAACTTCCAGGTATCCGGCAGCAACCATGAAGTTACGAATCTCGGCGACGATTTTGGATCGTGTCTCGAAGGTGCGTTTGACTTCTGGATTCACCATTAGATCGACGTATCGCATGCGATAACGCTGTTCGGTATCGGTCAAGCCGTGGAATTTTTCCGGGAGCGGGCGAAGCGCTTTGGTAATCAGCCGAAGTGACGTGACAAACACCGACAGCTCGCCTTTGTTGGTTTTCGAGATGCGTCCCTCCGCACCAAGGATGTCGCCCATGTCGTAATGTTTGAAATCTTCCATCACGATTTCGCCGACATCTTGTAGCGAAATGTAGAGCTGGATGCGCTCGGAGGCGTCTTGGATAGTCGCGAATGCGGCTTTGCCCATTACACGTTTTAGCATCATACGGCCGGCGATTTTTACGATAGACGGGGCCGCGTCGAGCTCTTCCTTGGTCTTGTCGCCATAACGCGCGATCAATTCTGCCGCAGTGTGCTCGGGCCGAAAGTCATTTGGAAACGCTTGACTACCTGTCTTCTCACTTTTCTCACGAATTGCAGCCAACTTTTGGCGGCGCTCGGCGATGACATGGTTTTCGTCGACAGCGACCATCGGCGGGGTGGTGGGGTTAGTCGGTTCAGTCATGATATTTACCGGTCGAACAGGATTAAGAACAACAAAATTAGGGGGCGAGCCAGCAAGAGGCTGATACATCGGCGGGCCAGCGAAATTGGGCGCGGCGATTGCCATTGAGATGCAAGTAAACCCAATCAAGGCATTCAACTTTGACTGTCAATAAACAAAAGTGCTTGCGCGCGGATTGGGCTGCGGGGTCATCTCGCCGCAACTCGAGCGGCGGCACGTAAACGTTGGGCAGCGCCACTTCCGCGCCGGGCGAGGCCGGCTGCGCATACGCCACGCGCGATTGGTCTCGCATGTTGGCCCAAATGTTGTCAGCGAGCGCAGAATTGCCGTCGAGCGTCGCAACGCCCGATAAACGTAGCTGGATTTTGTCGGTGACGCCATAGCCGATCACTGAAACGTGCGGGTGTTTCAAAATCTCTTGCCACTTCGCCGATCGGGTATCGGTGTTAAAGCGCAATATTCGCGCCGCGACATCGACTTTTCGCAAAATCATGGTGCGTTGCTGCGGCGCGCCATCCAGCCCAACACTTGCTACCACGGGCGCGTGAAAAGGCGATCGCCGATCGGCGGTGCCGCGTGCGAGCAGCGCCCAAGCGTGCGCAAGCGAAGCGTCAAGGTCGTTATAAAACGGCGGCACGTAGACGGTCAAATCAGTTGCATCCGCCGAATGTGCAGGTTCGTTTTGGACGGTTTCGAAGTTGTCGGTCATGAGATTATTTTCTACACACCTTGCTTCAGACTGGCTTCAATAAACAGATCGAGGTCACCGTCCAGTACCTTCTGGGTGTTGCTGGTCTCGACGTTGGTGCGTAAATCTTTGATGCGCGATTGATCCAACACATACGAGCGAATTTGATGCCCCCAACCCACGTCAGTCTTGGTGGCTTCAAGTTTGTCTTGCTCGGATTGGCGTTTGCGAATTTCGAGCTCGTAGAGTTTTGACTTCAACATCGCCATTGCCTCGGCGCGGTTACGATGTTGTGAACGGTCGTTTTGACATTGCACCACCACGCCGGTGGGGGCGTGGGTAATTCGCACGGCGGAATCAGTTTTGTTGATGTGCTGGCCACCAGCACCAGAGGCGCGGAAGGTGTCGATACGGAGATCTGCCGGATTGATATCGATCTCAATGGAGTCGTCGATTTCAGGATAGACAAACAGCGACGCAAACGAGGTGTGGCGGCCGCCGGAGGAATCAAACGGCGACTTGCGTACCAGCCGGTGCACGCCGGTCTCGGAACGCAAATATCCGTAGGCGTATTCGCCGGTGACTTTGATCGAGGCACTTTTGAGTCCGGCCACTTCACCCGGCGACTCCTCGAGGATCTCGGTGTTGAATCCTTTGCGTTCGGCATAGCGCAAATACTGACGCAGCAACATCGAGGCCCAGTCTTGCGCTTCGGTGCCGCCGGCACCCGCTTGGATGTCGATAAACGCGTTACACGGGTCGGCCTGATGCGAAAACATGCGACGAAATTCCATGTCCGCGACAATCACCTCAATGCCTTTTGCATCGGCTTCGATGGATTCGAGCGTGTCATTCTCGCCTTCTTCTTTGGCGAGCTCAAACAGCTCCAGCCCGTCTTTGACACCCGCGGTCGCGGTGTTGATGGCGTTAACTACGCCGTCTAACATTTTCTTTTCTTTACCGAGCTCAGTGGCGCGTTTGGAGTCACTCCAAACCGATGGATCCTCCGACAGCCGCGTGACTTCTTCTAATCGTTCGACTTTGGCGTCGAAGTCAAAGATACCTCCGCAGTTCACCCAGACGGTCGGACAAATCGGAGAGTAGATTAGAGATGGCGTTGACGCGGTCGGCTTCCATGGTCTGCTTTTATTCTGAGTCTGGTTTGCGAGAGGCCATGATTATAGCGGAGCCACTCTGCTGTACCGTCTCTGGCGGTTAAGCGACGTGTTCGATCATTAGTTGCACCACCGAATTTCCGCGGAAGGTATTGATCGACGGTTTAAAGACAGCGTCGAAGTTGGCGGGGAGCGGGTGAGGCGAGCCAAAACGCATCGCCTCAAATGTTGTGCCGCCAAAGCTGAGCTTGAGCTTTAAGTGTCTTTCGCCGACCACGCGTTGATCGAGCAGCGTGAAACCGCCAATGTAACTCGGCGCGACAAAGCCTTGCCCCCAAACCTGTGCCTCCAGCGTTTGTACAAAATCAAAATCGAGGTCGTCAGCGGAAAGGCTGCCATCCGTTTCAATGCGCTCCTGCAAGTCGGTGGGTGTGAGTTGTTGCCGCGCGACCTGCTCAAAGGCCGTCGCGAATTCTGCCAATCGCGATTCGTGGATGGTCAGCCCGGCCGCCATCGCATGGCCGCCAAATTTTTCGATAAGCGCCGGATGCCGCTTGGTAATGAGATCGAGCGCGTCGCGCATATGCAGCGCGGGGATCGAGCGTCCGGAGCCCTTAAGATTGCCTTTGCCATCATGACTATCCCGCGCGAACGCGATCACCGGGCGGTGGGTCTGCTCGCGAATTCGCCCCGCCAGAATGCCGACGACCCCCTGATGCCAGCCCGGCTCAAATAGGGCCAAGGCATAACGGTTGGGGATATCGAGCATGTCGAGCGCGGCGACCGCCTCGACTTTCATGTCCGCTTCGATATCCCGTCGCGTGCGGTTAAGGTGATCCAGTTCGTGGGCGAGACGCGTTGCGGTTGCGGTGTCGTCGGTAAGCAGACAGGCGATACCAATCGACAAATCTTCCAGCCGACCGCCGGC
>JACMOJ010000081.1 GCA_014378085.1 Burkholderiales bacterium
AAATCAGTCGGGGTTCGATTTGCTTTCACACACCAGATTCGCGCAGACGAATCTCATCTCTCACCCTCGCCCCTTGCGGCGGGGGGCAGGGGAAAGGGCCGGGGAGAGGGGGCGGTTGAGAAATCAACGCGCATTCAAGACGGCAAGCTGTTTGTCTTCACCACCCGCGCCGACACCATCATGGGTGTGACTTTTTGCGCGGTCGCGCCCGAGCACCCGCTTGCGCTGCACGCGGCAAAGTCGAGCCCTGCCGTCGCAGCGTTCATCGAACGCGCCAAACATGGCGGCACCACGGAAGCGGAGTTGGCGGCAAAAGATAAAGAAGGCGTTGCCACCGGCTTGTTTGTCACCCACCCGCTAACACACGAACAAATTCCCGTTTGGGTCGGAAACTATGTGCTGATGGCGTATGGCGACGGCGCGGTGATGGGTGTGCCCGCACACGACGAACGCGATTTTGCCTTTGCCCAGAAATATGGAATTGTCGTTAAGCCAGTAATTGCGCCACTTGATTGGCCAGCGAACGAAACGACGACTTCACCTAGCTTGTACCGCGAGAATAAGGGCGGAGGTGAGACGTCGGGCCCGGTGCTTCATGCGCCTGGGGTACGCTACCAACAAATACCGACGATGGAGTGGATGACTGCGCCAGATCGAACGCTGCACTGGGCTTCCTGGTCGCCGTCACATGCTGAGCACGGACAATGCGTAAATTCTGGCCCAATGAATGGGATGTCGTTCGCGGAGGCGATTGACTACGTCGTCGCGCAAACCAAAGCTACCGGCGGTGAACGTAAAACCACCTGGCGTCTTCGCGATTGGGGTATCTCGCGCCAGCGTTATTGGGGCACGCCGATTCCCATCATCCACTGTGATGGTTGTGGCGCGGTGCCAGTGCCCGAAAAAGATTTGCCGGTGGTGTTGCCGGAAGATCTGATTCCCGATGGCAGTGGCAGTCCGCTCAAAAAAGACCGTCGATTCATTGACTGCACTTGTCCCAAGTGCGGCAAACCGGCCGAGCGTGAAACCGATACGATGGACACGTTTGTCGATTCGTCATGGTATTTCATGCGTTATTGCTCGCCGGACGCCAATACGATGGTTGATGCGCGCAACGACTACTGGATGCCGATGGACCAGTACATCGGCGGTATCGAACACGCCGTCTTGCATCTTTTGTATGCGCGTTTCTGGACCAAGGTGATGCGCGAGATTACGGGCGGTTTCCCGGACGATCCTGCGCGCGGGTTGGTTAAGTTTGACGAGCCGTTTACGAATTTGTTTACGCAGGGCATGTTGTCTGCGGAATGTTTTTATCGCGAAACGAGTGAGGGTAGAAAACGCTGGTACTACCCAAGCGAAATCACCGTCCAATACGACGACAAAGGCCGCCCGACAGGTGCAGTGGCCAAGGACGACGGTCTGCCGGTATCCCTCGGCGGCATGGAAAAAATGTCGAAATCAAAGAACAATGTTGTCGAGCCGAAAGACATCATTGCGCGCTTTGGCGCAGACACCGCACGCGCTTATGTGATGTTTGCCGGGCCACCGGAAATGAGTGCCGCATGGTCGGACTCGGGTGCTGAAGGTGTTTACCGATTTTTGAAACGCCTTTATACATGGGGCACTTCGAGCAAAACAGCCTCAAACACCCCGCCAGTATTGGACTTTTCTCAAGCCACGCTGGGTGCAAAAAGGTTGCGCTTCGAAATCCACACTATTTTGTCGCAAGCCAATCATGACTACGCCAGATTGCAGTCCAACACAGTGGTGTCGGCCGGCATGAAGATGCTCAATGCGCTTGAAGATAGCAAGTCCGAGGCGGGGAGGGATTGGGCAGCCGTTCGCCACGAAGGTCTGTGGATTTTGTTACGCATGTTCTACCCGATCGCGCCGCACATTACGTGGCAGCTCTGGAACGAGCTGGGATTTGTCGCCCCCCACGGTGATCTGATCGACGCCACTTGGCCGCTGCCCGCGAGCGGCGCGCTGGAGCAAGACGAGATCGAGATGGTCATTCAAGTGAATGGCAAACTCCGTGGCCAAATTTGTGTGCCAAAAAACGCGACAAAAGCCGACATCGAAACGCTCGCGTTGGCCGATGCCAGCGTGGCAAAACACACCGAGGGGAAACCCATCAAGAAATTAATCGTGGTACCAGGAAGGCTCATCAATGTGGTGGTTTAGATCACTCGTCGCCGCGTTGTTGCTCGGCACGCTGGCCTCATGCGGATTCGTCTTGCGCGGCTCCTACGAGCTGCCATACAACACCATCCAAGTCACTTCCCGCAGCAACTCGGTGATCGCCGGACTTGTTCGGCGCGACCTTGCCGACTCCAAGACTAAAGTGGTCGGTAATGCGAAAGATGCGGAAGCCGCACTCACGATTATCGAAGAGCGACGTGACCGGCAAATCTTGTCGCTGTCGGGCACGGGCCGCGTTCGCGAGTATGAACTTCGAATGAAGGTGACCTATCAATTTGTCGATGCCAAAGGCCAAGTGATTATTCCCACCAGCGAGATTCTTTTAAAGCGCACGTTTGCCTACGACGACACCCGCGTCATCGCGAAGCAACAGGAAGAGGCCATGCTGTATCAAGACATGGAACGCGACGCGACCGGACAGATTCTGCGCCGCATGATCGCGGTAAAAAAGACGCTGTAGTTTGCGATGCGCCTGACCGCCGAACAGTTTCTTGATCGTCCGCCAAAGTCGTTGCAGCCGCTGTATGTTGTTTATGGCGCGGACCCGCTCGGTGCGTTAGAAGCTTCCGACAGCCTGCGCGAAATCGCCAAACAGCAGGGATATGTCGAGCGCGAAGTGTTCACCGCCGAATCCGGCTTTGACTGGTCGCGCCTCGCTTCAGCCGGTAGCGCGTTGTCACTATTTGCCACGCAACGTTTAATCGAGCTGCGCATTCCGACTGGCAAACCCGGCAAAGAAGGCTCCGCGGCAATTGAAAACTACGTAAAGCGTCTACCCGAAGACACCATCACGTTGGTGACCCTGCCGGACATGGACTGGCAGGGCAAACAAACCAAGTGGTTTGTGGCGCTTGAGGCTACGGCCACTGTCATCGAAGCGCAACCAGTTGATCGCGAAAATCTGCCGCGCTGGCTTGCTGGCCGCATGAAACGTGTGGCGTTGTCCGCGTCAGCCGAGGCGCTAGACACCCTCGCCGATCGTGTCGAGGGCAATCTGCTGGCGGCAAAACAAGAAATTGAAAAGCTGGCGCTGCTGTGCCCGCCCGGCGAGGTCTCGCTGGCCATGATGGAAGACAGTATCGCCAACGTGTCGCGTTATTCAACGGCAACCTTGGTGGCTGCCATTCACGCGGGTGATGCCGCGCGTATCGCGAAGATGCTGGACGGATTGAAGGCCGAAGGCGAGCCGCCCCCGCTGATATTGTGGATGCTAACCAGCGAGCTGCGCTTGTTGCTGCGTATACTGGGGGTCACTAAAGCGGGACGCCAGCCGTTTCCATCCAAGGCACGCGAAGTCGAGAAGCTCGCTCGCAAACACACCGCCGGTAGTTTAGTGCGACTCAATCTTCAGGCCGCCCGCATTGACCGAATGATCAAGGGCGTCAACAGCAACGATGTATGGGATGCGTTGTTACAGTTTTCCTGTGGCCTCGCCGGCGCTCGATTGCCAATTCACATGCCTCAGAACTAACGCCGCAAGAAAATGAACGATCTTTCGACTGTCCACCCCATCACTGATGTCGCAATCTACATGCGTCAAGTTGGCGCGCAGGCAAAGGCCGCCGCACGGCTGATGGCGCGCGCGTCGACTGCCACAAAAAACATGGCATTGCGCGCAGCAGCGGATGCACTATTGGCGACACAAGCGCAGATCGTTGCGGCCAACGCTGTTGACGTCATGCACGCGGAGCATACCGATAACGATGCCGCATTCGTTGATCGTCTTAAACTTTCCGTTGATGCCATTGCCGCCGTCGCGGCGGGGCTTCGGCAGGTTGCGGCACTCGTCGATCCGATTGGCCAAACCACCGCGACCGCGCGCCGACCATCCGGTATCGACGTCTGCCAGATGCGCGTCCCGCTCGGCGTGGTGGGCATGATCTACGAATCGCGGCCCAATGTGACTGCGGACGCCGCAGCGTTGTGCTTAAAGAGTGGCAACGCGTGCATCTTGCGCGGTGGTTCGGAAGCCATTCACACCAACCGTGCCATTCATGCCGCAATGGTGGCTGGCCTAGAGGCGGCCGGCTTGCCAGCGACCGCCGTTCAGCTCGTCACAACAACGGATCGCGCCGCCGTTGGTGAAATGCTAAACATGCGCGGTGTCATTGATGTCTTGATCCCGCGCGGCGGAAAAAGTCTGACGTCGCGTATTGCTGAGGACGCGAAAATCCCGGTCATCAAACATCTCGACGGCGTATGCCATGTGTACGTTGATGGTGCTGCCGATCTTGACATGGCAACACGTATAGCCGATAACGCCAAGACCCAGCGTTTCTCGCCCTGCAACACAATGGAAACGTTACTGGTTGATCGTGAAATTGCGAACGCATTTCTACCCGGCATCGCCGATATCTATCGCACCAAAGCCGTTGAGATGCGGGTCTGTGCCGCGACAAAAACGATTCTTGATCAGGCGGGGATACTTTCCAGCCTTGCAACCGAGCAGGACTGGGTCACCGAATATCTGGCACCCATCGTTTCGATTCGTATTGTGGATGGTCTAGAGGCCGCGATGGATCACATCGCCCAGTACGGCTCTGCCCACACCGATGCCATCATTACCGCAAACCCAGCGCGCGCCGAGCGATTTTTGCGTGAGGTCGATTCGGCATCGGTAATGGTCAACGCATCGACGCGTTTTGCCGACGGATTTGAATACGGGTTGGGTGCTGAGATTGGCATATCCACCGATAAGCTGCATGCGCGTGGCCCAGTCGGGCTTGAGGGACTCACCTCGCTTAAGTGGATTGTTCAAGGACACGGAGAGGTTCGAATTTAATGCCGAATGCTGTGGTGTTGCTGAAGTGTAGCGGTGGAACGGTGACGTTGCCACCAATGCCATTAGTTGATCGTGAAGATGGTGGACATCTAGTGGTCAATCCGCCGCGCGCCGTATGGGAACGCGGCGCGTTATCGGCGAACGAGCTTACGCATTGGGGATTTCTGGTCGCGGCCACTGCGCAGGCCATGATGGCGGTGTTGCCACAACTCAAAGATGGCTGCGTCAATTATTGGGACGCGGGAAACTGGGCGCTCAATGTTGCGGCACCACCGCTCGGCCCAAAATCGGTGCGGCAACATCGACGCGTGCATATGCATTTGCTGGGACGTAGCCCGACCGCAATTCATCCCGATTGGCAGTGGGGAGAGTCCCCACGTTTCCCGGAATACGTAAACGCCACCGCATGGGCAGCGCAATTTGAGCCGCTGAATGCTGAGGAGTGCCCTCGAATCGTTGCCCGCACCGCAGAATATCTCGCGCTCAAGTACGGCTTGTCCGTCCGTTGAGCGCAAACTGTTGTCTTTGAGAAGCCACAACAATGAATGAAACACTGATCTTCGGCGGCAGTTTTGATCCGGTTCACAACGGTCATGTCGCCATGCTGGAAGCCGCGATAACCCAACTGCAGCCTGCCAGAACACTCGTCATTCCGGTCGGCAACGCCTGGCAAAAAGCGCGTATGCCGTATGCGCCGTCGCGGCATCGGATTGCGATGCTGAAGCTGGGGTTGCCCAATACCAGCGTCGATGACCGCGAAGTAGCTCGTGGTGGGCCGACGTATTCTGTGGATACGGTGCGCGAACTGAAGCGTGATTTTCCTGCGGAAAAGTTTATTTGGCTTCTTGGCGGCGATGCTTTTTCCAAGCTCGACACATGGCAAGAGCCGCTCGTATTTTCCCAACTCGTCCGTTTTGCGGTGGTCAGACGCGCAGGTGAGGAAGTGGTTGTCCCTCGCACCCCCGTTCAGCATGAGATCGTCGATTGTGCCCCGCCCGCGATCTCTTCGACACAAATTCGCGCGCTGCTTCGCTCCGCAGGGGCATCTCGCCAATCGGCACGTGCGTTGGTGCCGATTGCCGTTTACGACTATATTCAGCACCACCAACTCTATCTTTAAGGAGGCACGTCGCCTTGGCTAAAAAAACCAAACCCGCCCTAATTGACATCATCATCGATGCGCTTGAAGACATTAAGGCAAAGGACATTAAGGTGGTCAATGTCGCCAATATTACGTCGGTGTCTGACCATGTCGCCATTGCGAGCGCCGACTCAAATCGCCAGACACGCGCGCTCGCTGGCAATGTGATCGACAAGGTACGTGAGGCGGGCTACACCATTTATGGCTCTGAAGGGGAAGAATCCGGAGAATGGGTGCTGGTCGATTGCGGAGACGTTGTGGTCCACATCATGCAGCCGGCGATTCGGGAGTATTACAACCTCGAAGAGTTATGGCTAGACGGCACGCTGGAGTTTCCGAAGCCCAAGAAGGAAGTACGTGAAGCCGCCGAAGCGGCAAAACCTTCCGACGTCGCCGCGCCCACCGGAAAAAAGAAGCCCGCTGCCAAAAAGAAACCAGTCGCTAAAAAGGTTGCGGCAAAGAAGGTGGCGGCAAAGAAGGTTGCCGTGAAAGACACTGCTACTAAATCTGCGGTAACGGTGAAGAAGACGCCGGTCGCCAAAAAAGTTGCGGGGAAGAAACCTGCCACTACCGTTGCCAAAGTGCCGGTGGCAAAAAAACTTGCGGCAAAAAAAGTCGTGGCAAAAACGCCGGTTACAAAAAAGCCGGCGGCAAAAGTCGCCAAAAAGAAGAGCGCGTAATCTCAATATCTTAGCCAAAAAGTCTAGTATCGACGGCGCTTTCCGGCCACTTTTGCCCGAAAACGCGCGCCATTAAACGCGTTTTTGTTTGTAGCGCGATCAAAGGGTTGTTGTGAAGATCTACTTTCTTGCGCTCGGACACAAGCTGCCAAGCTGGATAAACGCCGGTGTCGACGAATACACCAAGCGTATGCCACCGGAGGCGCGGATTGAGATCATTGAGCTAAAGCCGGAAGATCGCACCAGCAAGACAACCGAACGGGTTCTGGCGCTTGAGGCGGAACGCATCCGTGCCGCGCTGCCCAAGGGGGCGACGCCGATCGTGTGCGATGAAAAGGGCAAGACGTTGACCACGCCGATGTTGTCGCAGTGGGTAGGGGATTGGATGCGCGACGGCATCAACCCTTGCTTCATCATCGGCAGTGCCGACGGGCTCGCCAAAGAGATTAAACAAAACGCGGCGCACGTCGTCGCGCTGTCGGGCTGCGTACTACCCCACGCGATGGTGCGTTTGATACTAGCCGAACAGGTATACCGTGCCTGGTCGCTGCTGCATAATCATCCCTATCATCGCGAATAGCACTGTCGGCACTCAAAACGATGCAACAGCCTTCAAATATTATCTATCTCGCGTCAAAAAGTCCGCGGCGGCGCGAGTTGCTCAAGCAGATCGGCGTGCAATACGAATTGCTGTTGATGCGCGAACTCGCCCCGCGGGCCGACATTGACGAATCGCCGCGCGCAGATGAGACACCACACGCGTATGTCGAACGGGTGGTCAAGCTTAAAGCGGACATCGCCGTAAAGGTGATGCACGAGCGCAAACTGCAACACCGCCCCGTTGTAACAGCCGATACCACCGTGACCTTCGATGGTGAAATTCTTGGCAAACCGCTTGATCGTGACGACGCCATTCGTATGCTCAAACGTCTCTCGGGCGAAACACACCAGGTTCTGACCGCGGTGATGGTGACCACTGCGGACGAAACCTTTAAGGCACTCACCACCAGTTTTGTGACGTTCGCCGCGTTAAGCGAAGATGAGATACGTCGATACGTCGATTCTGGCGAGCCGATGGACAAAGCGGGGGCTTATGCCGCCCAAGGTCGCGCCGCCGTATTCATTGCGAAATTATCCGGCAGTTATTCTGGTGTTGTCGGTCTGCCACTCTTCGAGACGGCGGGACTGCTACGACAATCTGGCATCCAAATTTAGTCGTGGCTGAATTCACCGAGCCCTCACCGAGTACTTGAATTGAACGAACAAATTCTGATCAACGTTACCCCGCAGGAAACGCGTGTTGCCATCATGGAGCAAGGCACAGTACAAGAGGTTCATGTCGAACGCTCGTCGAACCGCGGACTGGTGGGTAACGTTTATCTCGGGCGCGTCGGGCGGGTATTACCTGGCATGCAATCCGCGTTCATTGATATCGGATTGTCGCGCGCGGCGTTCCTGCACGTTGCCGATATTTGGGCCGGCCAGAAGAACGGCGACAAATCGGGTGAACAAAAAGCCGCTGAGCAGAAGCCGATTGAGAAACTACTTCACGAAGGACAGACGCTCGTTGTCCAAGTCATCAAGGATCCTATCGGCTCCAAAGGCGCGCGGCTGTCGACGCAAATTTCCATTGCCGGGCGTCTACTGGTGTATTTGCCCGGCGACCATCACATCGGCATTTCACAGCGCATTGAGGACGAAGCGGAACGCGAACAACTGCGGGAAAAAGTCCATGCCCTCATGCCCACGGGCGAGGCTGGCGGCTTCATCGTCCGAACCGTGGCGGAAACCGCAACCGACGAGGAACTCAATGCCGACATCGCCTACTTGATCAAGTTGTGGCGCGGCATTATCGATTCATCATTTGCCGCAGCGCCACAGACATTGCTCTACCAAGATCTTGATCTAAGCCATCGTGTGATGCGCGACTTAGTCACCGCCGATACGGAGCGCATTATTGTCGACTCGCGCGAAACGTACAACAAAATGCGTGACTTTGCCGAACAGTACACGCGAAGCTCCGTCGCGGTACTTGAGCACTATGCCGGCGAAAGACCGCTGTTTGATTTGTTTGGTGCCGAAGACGAAATCGACAAAGCACTGCATCGTCGAGTCGATCTGAAATCGGGGGGCTACGTGATTGTTGATCAGACGGAGGCGCTCACAACCGTTGATGTAAATACCGGCGGCTTTGTCTCTGGGCGCAGTTTTGATGACACCATCTTTAAGACCAATCTTGAGGCGGCACAAACCATTGCACGTCAATTAAGGCTGCGTAATCTTGGTGGCATCATCATCGTCGATTTTATAGATATGGATAACGACGAGCACAAACAGGCGGTGCTGAGCGAATTCAATAAATCGATGCAACGCGATCGCACGCGTTGGACAATTAGCGGCTTCTCCCAACTCGGACTGGTGGAAATGACGCGCAAACGCACGCGTGAGAGCCTTGCACACGTATTGTGCGAACCTTGCATCACATGTGGCGGACGCGGCGAGATCAAGAGTGCACAAACCGTGTGTTACGAGATCCTGCGGGAAGTGATGCGTTCCGCAAAAAGTTTTGATGCCCGCGAATATCGAATTCTCGCCTCACAAACTGTGATTGACCGATTCCTCGATGAAGAGTCTCAATCGATGGCAATGCTTGAAGATTTCATCGCGAAACCAATTGCATTGTCAGTCGAATCATCCTACACCCAAGAGCAGTACGACGTCATTCTGGTCTAAGCTCGGCTGCGACTGTCACGACGAGCGGGCTGGGTCGCAATCAATCTGCACGGTTTTATCGAATACGTTGGCAATGGCAGGCGCCAGCGGCGTCACATCGACGGCGGGCGCAATGGATTCAATGCGCGTGGTCTTCAAAAACGCCGGATCGTCATCCGCTCTTGACGCGCTTGCCTTTGCACTTGCCTTTGCGGTGGCAGCAATGCGTACGGTTGCAAGATACTCCATTTGCGGTCTCGGCAGCACCGGTTGCGCGTCCGCAACAGCGCGCGTCTCCGCGGATGGGCCGACATCTTGCACTTTGCGGATCAACCCTGCTATCAGTGTGATTTGGTGTTGTGCATCAGCGAGTTGCGCTTGCACTTTGGCAACTTCTTCGTTGATGCTGCTGCTGCGATCATTGATCTTTTGTAACGACGCAACCCGTGCTTCAAGCTGTGCTTTGTGATCACGGATTTGGGTCTCCAGCGGCAGCGGTACCGCTGTCAACCAGCGCTCGGTATTGGCGCGCGCGCGATTAAAAATGCTTCTGGACTCGTCGATCAACTGGCGCCAGAACTTACGCACCATAAATCGCTTTTCTGTCATCACGACATTGACCGGATTCTTACAGAACTGTTCGGTCTCGTGAATCAAGACGGCAAGTTTGGCGTGCGGCCCCTCGAAATCGAGCCGCGGAAATTCCATCGCGGCAAATCCAAATCGCACCTTAAATGTGCTGTACACGCCCTCCATCAATCGCGAGATATCTTCGCCTGCTAACTTGACGTGGTCAAAGTCATCACTAACGAGTCGAATCAATTCCCGCATCCCGCGCGTCAAACCCGGTGTTGTCCAAGAATCGTTGATCGCCTGCAAACTCTTGTTGCAAAGCGCATCGAGCTGGATTGGATTAAATGCATCCAGTACCGCGTTTTTCTTAAGATTGAACGCCGCACGTTGCACCTTATATTCCGACAACGCCGCATTGTAGGCCTCGCGCTCCTTATTCACACGTTCCCATAACTTCGTCACAAGATCGCGACTTTTACCTTGCAGGTCAGAAAGTTCACTCAGTTGCGCGGTGAGCTGCTCGTGTTTGCCGATCAAGCTCTTCTGGCTGGCGGTCATCATCATGCCGATTTCGGAGGTGACGGCTTTGGCGAGCAATTGGCGCTTAATCGGAATGATCTCGCTGGCAAGATAGCTTTCAAGCCGTCCAATGCCAGACCGCTCGACCTGTTCACGGTCTTCCTTGATGCGTCCGATCAGCGCTTCCTTAGCGGACAAGGCAAATACTTTTTCCGGCGGCAACCCCAGCTGCGCAGAGGCGGTATCCATCATGCGCTGCATACCCGCCATGATTTCAGGCTCAGTCTTCAAATCGTCCCACATGAGATCAATTTTGTTGAGCACCGCAATCTTTGCCGGCAGACCCGGGCGAACATAACGATCCCAAATTTCCAAGTCACTCTTCGTTACACCGGTGTCGATACCCAGCAAAAACAACACCGCGTGGGCGTTGGGAATCGTCGACAAGGTAAGTTCAGGCTCTAAACCAATTGCATTTAGTCCCGGCGTATCCAGCACCGACAGTCCGTTAGTCAGCAACGGGTGTGGATAGTTGATGACCGCGTACCGCCATGCCGGCACCTCAACGACATCATCTTCTTTTGGCCCCGTGCCATCATCAAACATCGGGATCAGACCCATCATGCGTGCGTCGAGCGCATACACACGCTTGGTGTCTGCCAGCGCGGAAAGCGCTTGTTTCATTTGTTTGGGATCGTTGATATCTAGCCGGATTTTCGACCATTCAACCGGCATGTTCTTTAACTGGGAAATTGACTCGTCTCGGTATCGCGTCTCGACCGAAAGCAATTTTAGGTAGGGTTCTTCCGCAGTGTCGTGGAAAATTTCGGTCGGACACATGGTAGTGCGGCCCACGTCCGATGGCAGCAGCCGTTCCTTAAAATTCGAAAAAAACAGCGCGTTGATAAGCTCGGATTTACCGCGCGAAAACTCGGCCAAGAATGCTAGCAGAAGGCGGCCCTTATTGAGGGTTTCCAACAGATCGTAAAAGCGAATCGACTGCTGAACATCAAGTTGATTGGTGCGTTCGAGCCAGTCGTGGTACTCGTGCACCGCCTGCGCAAGGTCGGTACGCCACGCGTTGTAGCGTTCTGCTTCGGCTTCAAACTGGCTGGTAGCGAGATCGGCCATCAAAGGGGCTCGAAAAATTGATTACGGCGATGTGAAATCAAGTGGAAAAGCCTATTGCGGGTCCGTACGGTTGTTTTGGCGAGGGGCGAGTGTTGGCGAGTTCTGGCGACCTCTGATGTCCACCACCCTCAGCCCGCCGACGGAGCTTTTGGATTGGCACTATCTTACCTGCGTTCATGGCCGACCGCTACCGAACGATCCCGTTCATAAGCCGCGACGCCTCCATGCTGAGGAACGAGAGTGGCCCGATAAGCAGTACTTGCAACAGCAAAATCACCAATAACGGCGATAGATCCACACCGCCTATCAGCGGAATCAGTTTCTGCACCGGCTTTAACAGCGGCCGCGTCATCGTGTTGAAGAAGGGTTGCAGCGGGTGATATGGGCTCACCCACGACAGTATTGCTTGCACAATCATCATGCCGATAAACAAGTAGACGGACAGTCGGATAACCTCAACAAAACTAAACGCCAGTAGCCCCGGCCAAAACGTCGGTGACGCTAACGACATTTTGCTACCCAACAAAAGTACGCCGAATGAGAGGAGCGCAATGGCAAGCCAAGCCACCACAAAAGATGCCGTATCGAGTCGAAAAAGACTCGGCAACAAGCGCCTGGCCGGAACGATCGCCCAATCGGTCAACGCCATAATGAAATCGGCGAGCGGGTTGCCCGCGCGCGCGCGAAACGGCGCCCTCAGCGCTTGCGCAAAAAAGCGCAATAACACCGCCAGTATCCAAAGCTGCCCTAGGCTTTCGAGCAGGAAGGTAAGGGATTGGGTCAGCACGGTTTCGCCGCAGACAACTCGTTTCCCAACGCTTGTGCACGCGACGCCGCGGCACGTACGCCGCGAATGAATTGCGCCTTCAACTGGGCTTCGTCAAAAATCGCAATTGCCGCTTCAGTGGTGCCGTGCGGGGACGTCACATTGGCGCGTAACGTAGCCGGGGACGCCTCGCTTTCGCAAGCGAGGTGGATCGAGCCGACAAAAGTCTGCCGCGCGAACTCACGCGCCGCATCATCGGAAAACCCCAGCTCTCGGGCCGCAGACTCCAGCGCTTCCAGAAAGTAAAACACGTACGCCGGACCACTACCAGAGACGGCCGTGACCGCGTCCAACATCGATTCGTCGTCAAACCAGACAACTTTGCCCACCGCACCTAGTAATTGTGCGGCGTCGTGTCTGCCGCTAGCCGTGAGATTGGGGGCGGCATATAGGCCGGTAATGCCTTGTTGAATCAGCGCTGGCGTATTCGGCATCGCCCGCACCATTTGCGCTGACTGCATACAGCCCGTGCCACCATCTAACCAATCCCGCAAATCACCCAATCTTAGGCCAGCCGCAATGCTAATGATGAGTTGCGAACTGGTAATTTTCCCTACAAACGGATGCAGCGCTTCGCGTATTACTTGCGGCTTCACCGCTAGCACGATGATGCCAACATTCGCCAAGCCATCCAGCGCCGCGGCGGCCGACGGAAAAACGGTCGGGCCGAGGCGTGCAACATCGGCTGCGGTGCTTTCATTGGGCTCGACGGCAGCGATGCCATCTGCCGCCCAGCCATTTGCGATGAGTCCGCCAGCAATGGCTTGCATCATCTTGCCACCACCGATAAATAGAATTTTTTTCATTTGTTCTTAAAAAGCGGCAACCAATGGCTCGCGCGCACCAAAAATAAGGCTGCCGACTCTAACCATCGTCGCACCTTCATCGATAGCAATCGAAAAATCGCCTGACATCCCCATAGACAGTGTATCAACAGCGGGCTCGCGCTGCCGAAGCGCGTCGAAGTGCTCGCGGAGCAGCTTAAACTGCGCCCGCAGTGTGACTTCGTCCGGCGTGTGTTCAACAATCGACATCAGCCCTCGAAGCCGTAGCGCAGGCAACTCGCTAATCCGTGCGGCCAATTGGTCGATTTCATTCAGCGCAACGCCGCTCTTTTGCGCCTCACCACTGGCGTTAACTTGCACGAGAACATTAAGCGGAGGCAATTTAGCCTCAATGCGGTGTCGTGAAAGCGACTCGGCAATCTTGCTGCGATCCACGGTCTGCACCCAGTCAAAATTTAAGGCGGCTGGCTTTGCCTTATTGCTTTGCAGCGGGCCAATTAAGTGCCATTCAATGCCAAGTGCACGCAAGTGAGAAAGTGCGTGTATCTTGTCTGAGGCCTCAATGACATAGTTTTCACCAAACACGCGCTGACCGGCGGCAAATGCGGCCTCAACATCCTGCGCCGGCTTTGTTTTCGACACCGCGACGAGCACCACCGGAGAGTCAAACCGCGTTGAGCGTCGCGTAATCGCGGCGTCGCGAGCTTGGTAAGCGCCTTGCAAGTTGGTAGCAATTGGGGACATAATCAAGCGCATATTTACGACGTTTTAAGAGAGAAAAGTATAAATGGAAATCGCTGAGCTGCTCGCCTTTGGCGTTAAGAATAAAGCGTCGGATTTGCATCTTTCAGCAGGCTTGCCGCCGATGATCCGTGTGCATGGCGACGTTCGACGCATTAATGTTCCTGCCTTATCGCATGACGACGTACACGGCATGGTGTACGACATCATGAACGACGGACAGCGCAAGCAGTACGAAGAAAACCTTGAATGTGATTTCTCTTTTGAGATCCCGAACCTCGCAAGGTTTCGCGTGAACGCCTTTAACCACCACCGGGGTTCAGGCGCGGTAATGCGAACAATCCCGTCGAAAATTTTGTCGCTGGAAGACCTCAACGCGCCAAAGATTTTTGCCGAAATCGCCAACCAGCCACGCGGTATGGTGCTCGTCACCGGCCCGACCGGTTCGGGCAAGTCGACCACGCTGGCGGCGATGGTCAACCACATCAACGAAAACGAATACGGTCATATATTGACGGTTGAGGACCCAATCGAATTTGTGCACGAATCTAAAAAATGCCTGATCAACCAGCGCGAGGTAGGGCCGCATACGCTGTCGTTCACCAACGCACTGAAGTCGGCGCTACGCGAAGACCCGGACATTATCCTGGTGGGTGAAATGCGCGATTTGGAAACAATCAAGCTTGCGATGACCGCCGCTGAAACCGGTCACTTGGTATTTGGCACGCTTCACACATCGTCAGCGGCAAAAACGGTCGACCGGATTATTGACGTTTTCCCGGCGGCCGAAAAGGAAATGGTACGCGCCATGCTTTCTGAATCGCTGCGCGCCGTGATTTCACAATCGCTGTGCAAGACCAAGGACGGCCAAGGTCGTGCCGCCGCCCACGAAATCATGATTGGCACACCGGCAATCCGCAATTTGATCCGTGAGGCAAAGATTCCGCAAATGTACTCTGCCATTCAGACCGGCGGATCTATCGGGATGCAAACAATGGACCAATGCCTAACCGATTTGGTTCGGCGCAACGTGATTTCTGTTGCCGAGGCCCGCAACAAAGCTTCCAACAAAGAAGCGTTCAACTAATTGAAATAACGATACTGCGAATTCGCATATTGACGCTTAATCGCGAGGGATAAATTATGGAACGAGAACAGGCGCTAAAGTTTGTGCACGATCTGCTACGTGCGATGATTGCTAAAAAGGGATCGGATCTGTTCATCACGGCGGGTTTCCCGCCGGCAATGAAAATCGACGGAAAGATGACGCCTGTTTCTCAATCGAGTTTGTCGCCGGTACATACCGCTGAAATCGCCCGGTCGATTATGACGGACAAACAAACCGCCGAGTTTGAGGCAACCAAAGAATGTAATTTCGCCGTTGCGCCGGCGGGAATTGGCCGTTTTCGTGTCAATGCCTTTGTCCAGCAAGGCCGTGTAGGTTTGGTCATGCGCACCATTACGACCACGATCCCAAAGATGGAAGACCTAAATCTTCCACCGGTACTCAAAGATGTTGTGATGAACAAGCGTGGACTCGTCATCTTGGTCGGTGGCACCGGCTCCGGTAAATCGACCACGCTGGCGGCGATGATCGGCTATCGCAATGAAAATACTTACGGTCACATCATCACCATTGAAGATCCCGTCGAATATGTGCATGACCACAAAAATTGTGTGATCACGCAGCGTGAGATTGGTGTGGACACTGATAACTGGTTTGCTGCGCTCAAGAACACCCTGCGCCAAGCGCCGGACGTGATTTTAATTGGTGAGATTCGCGACCGCGAAACAATGGATTACGCCATCGCGTTTGCCGAGACCGGTCACTTGTGTATGTCGACGTTGCACGCGAACTCGACCAACCAAGCGCTGGACCGGATCATCAATTTTTTCCCTGAAGAACGCCGCCATCAGCTGCTCATGGACTTGTCGCTGAATTTGAAAGCCTTCGTTTCGCAACGCTTGATCCCGAAAAAAGAAGGCAAGGGCCGCGTTGCCGCAATCGAGATCCTGCTCAATTCACCGCTGATTCAAGACTTGATCTTTAAAGGCGAAGTGCATGAGATCAAAGAGATCATGAAGCGCTCACGCGAGATCGGCATGCAGACCTTTGATCAGGCGCTGTTTGATCTTTATGAGGGGGACTTTATTTCGTATGAAGACGCCCTGCGCAACGCCGATTCGTTAAACGACTTACGTTTAAATATCAAACTCAACGGCAAGTCGGCCAAAGACAAAGATTTGGCGTCCGGTCTCGAACACTTGGAGATCGTTAAGTAACACGATGATATTGCCGGCATCAGCCAGCGTAGGCGAGCACAACTGCCGCGGCGTACAAGGCGGCGGAGATTGCGATTCCGAGAAGCGGCACACGGAACCAATAACGCATACTCAGCCAAAGATACGTCGTCAGTAACGCCAACCCTTGCGCCAGCAAGAATTGTGATTGCATCAACATCCGCGGATGGCACATCGCAAGGTAGATGTAGGTTGCCCCAAACAGCATCGCCCCCAGGCTGTGACTGGCATTAAATCCAACCCATGCGCGCCACATCGTCGTCTGCGGACTGATGACGGGTGACACCTCTTGCATGCGTGTTGTCAGCGCGCAGTCGCGCGGATGCAGCTTTATCCCGACAAACGTTTAGACGAGATGTGCCACGCCCAAAACAAGAATAATCGCGGCACTTAGGGTGGTCAGCGCGGCGGCGATCAAATCAGTTTGCTAAACGCCGACAAAAACGACAGTGTCACGCCACCGACCAAAACCACCAACATCACCACGAGGCTCGCACCATAGCTCGTTGCATTGTTTAAGATTGCATTCATGATTGACTCCAGTTGACATCCCGTTGCGCCCGTTTGCGCTCGTTTGCGCTCGTTTGCGCACCAGAAAAGTATGGGCGAGCCGTCGCGCGGCAACTTGAACAAAGCTGCCGAGTTGTTGAACAAACTAGCTGACTTGTTGAATAAACCGGTTACTCCAGCCGCTTCGGTTATTCTTTGTATCTATGACAACGGCAGCGCCCAACATTCATCTCTACGTCTGGCCGGAGCGATTCCTGTATCTGGGACCTAGCGCTAGTACCACACCACATCGAAACCACGCAGCAACCTGGTTGGTTGCGCATCAGGGTACGCTGCGAGTCACGCTTGGCTCGGGTGTTGTAATTGAAAACGAGGTGATTTACGTTCCCTCTGAAACGGAGTTTTCGACCAATCAGGCGGCATCGCTAATTGCAGCTTTGTATTGGGAGCCTGAAAGCGCCAGTTTTCAACGGGCGGCAACGCAATTTGACGCGACTACCGCGTGTGCGTTTAAGTGTCAACATACCAATCTGCGAGCGCTCGAGGGTCTGTACGGCAGCGACAGCTCGCTGGCGGCAGCGGACAAACTGTTGGCTGATATTTTTGGGCTCGGCGGGCTCGGTGGCACAAATGCGTCCGCCAGCGACAAACGCATCGAGCAGGCGCTCAGTTTTTTGCGTGACGCACCACACGCCTATGACAGCATCGAAACACTTGCCGCACGGGTGCATCTGTCGCCATCGCGCTTCGCCCATCTGTTTAAACAGCAGGTCGGTGTGCCGGTCAGGCGTTATGTTCTATGGCAAAAAATGCGGCGCGCGCTTGATCTGGCCATGGCCGGGGATTCACTCACCACCGCCGCGCTGTCAGCCGGCTTTGCCGATTCGGCGCACCTTTCGCGCACGGTGCGCGCCATCATGGGTGTGGCACCCGAATTTTTGTTCCGTCATCGTGAGCGGCTGATCGTACACCAATAACACCAATTACAAACTTGCCGAAGGACGGGCTGTTTCAGACCAAATAGCCTGAAAATGCCCACCAGACAATGACTTTATGATTCTACGGACACCGCCGTTGGCTCGTCCCGGCGATTACTGCCGGCAATGATCTTGTACTCATAGAGGCGACACTCGATCTTGCCGTTGAACAACGGTGTCTTGCGGCTGGTGCTAAGGCGGATACCTTTGGGCAAATTGGTGTCGCCCGAGAAAAAATAAGCGCGCCAACCCGCAAATTTTTGTTTGAGTAGGTCACCGAGCTTCGGGTATAGCGCCATCAGCGATTCCGGGTCACCGATTCGATCACCGTAAGGCGGGTTAGTAATGAGAACTCCTGAATCAGTCGGCGCAGAGATTTCCAAAATATTGGCCTGCTTGAGTTGCACGCAGTCGCCCAAGCCATTCGCCACCAAGTTTTCTCGCGCAATCTTTAATGCGTCACCATACATATCGGAACCAAAAATTGTCGACAATGCCTTGGGCTTCTCGTTAGCGCGTGCCTCATCGACCAATCGCTTCCACAACGGTTCATCAAACTCTTTCAGCTTTTGCAGCGCAAATTTTCGCGGGCTGCCACCAGACAGTCCCGGCGCAATGTTCAGCGCCATCTCAGCAGCCTCGACCAAAAACGTCCCGCTGCCGCACATCGGATCAAAAAACGTTTCGTCCGGCTGCCATCCAGTGAGCGCGATGATGCCAGCGGCAAGGTTTTTCTTCAGTGGGGCTTCACCGGTGTGTTCGCGTTTGCCGCGCTTAAATAGCGGCTCTCCGGATAGATCCACATAAAGCGATGCTTCGGTTTGGTCAAGATGTGCATGGATCCGCACATCCGGCTCTCGCGTCGCCACCGAGGGTCGTTCATTCTTGACTTCGCGAAACTTGTCGCAAATAGCGTCTTTGATTTTCAGCGTAGTGAAGTCCAAGCTCTTGACGGGAGACTTCTGCGCGGTGATTTCCACTTTGATGGTGCGCGAAACGTCAAACCACGATGGCCACGGCAGCAACATCGCCGTGTCGTAGATATCATGCTCTGACTGATACGGGAATTGCGCGACGTGCCACAGGATGCGGGTGGCGATACGCGAATGCAGATTGGCACGATAAGCAACTTCGACACCGCCTTTAAACGACACGCCGGCGTCGGTGGTCACCGTGTCGGTAGCGCCCAATTGCTGCAACTCGGCGGCAAGTACGCCCGAGAGTCCCCGCGGGCATTGTGCAAAAAATTTGTTCACGTCGGCTGCGGCCAGTTAGAAGGGTTTAACAATGACGAGGATGACAATACCGATTAGAGCAGGCAAGGTCGGAATTTCATTCAACCAGCGGTAGAACACATGCCCATGGGTATTGCGGTCATGTTTGAAGTCATTCATCAACTTACCCAAGTAGAAATGCTGCGCGACCAATACGGCAACCAACGCGAGTTTGGCGTGCATCCAGCCTTGTCCGAAACCGATGCGATAGCCACCCCATAACCATAACCCCAGACCAATGGTAATGACCATGCACGGCGTCATGATGCCGTAATAGAGCTTGCGCTCCATCACCTTAAAACGTTCGAGCGAAATGGAATCGGTGGCCTGCGCGTGATAGACGAACAAGCGCGGCATATAAAACAACCCGGCGAACCATGCCACCATAAAAATAATATGAAACGACTTAATCCACAGCATAGTTAATCCACGTATTTTGCTAGTGCCGCTTGATAGGTTCCCTGGGTACGCATGATCACTTCGCAAAACTCACGCACCGCCCCTTCACCACCTGCCGCCTTGGTCAGGTAATCGACCCGCGAGGCGACGTCTTTAGGCGCGTTTGGCACAGCGGCCGAGAACGCACAATTGATGAGAATCGGTAGATCTACAATGTCGTCGCCGATGGAGGCAACCATATCGGGGGTGAGTTTGAGTTTTTTCAGCAACGCACGATAGGCGATCGCTTTATCGGCAACCCCCATCATCACGTGTTTGATGCCCAAATCTTTGGCGCGTCTGGCTAACGCCGTTGAAGAACGTCCGGAAACAATCGCCAGCGTCACCCCTGAAGCCGCGAGCATTTTTAGACCGTGGCCATCTAAGGTGTTAAAGACTTTTAGTTGCTCGCCGTCGGCACCGTAGTACAGGCGACCGTCGGTCAGGACCCCATCTACGTCGAAAATCGCAAGCGAGACACGCTTGATGCTTGTCGCGAGATGGCGTGAAATCTTTTTCACAATACCCCAGCCCGCATCAGGTCGAGCACATGGAGCGCGCCAACGAGTTGGTTGTTCGCATCCACCACCAGCAAGCCAGACGATGCAATTTTGTATCGCTGGATCACCTCGGCTGCCTCTGCCGCGAGCTTGTCCGCCGTGATCGTTTTAGGCGAGGTCGTCATTACCTCGCGCACCCGCAACGTTCGGATGCTGTCGTGGGCTTCTAGCGTCCGCCGCAAGTCGCCATCGCTGAAGACACCCAGCACCTCGTTGGCAGGGCTTACCACCGCGGTCATGCCCAATCCCTTCTTCGACATTTCGAGAATCGCATCGGTCAACAGCGCATCCTCGAGCACCTTGGGTACACGCTCGCCGGTCACCATCACGTCTGATACGTGCATCAGCAACCGCCGGCCAAGCGAGCCGCCCGGATGGTGCATCGCGTACTCTTCCTCGCCGAACCCGCGGGCGTCGAGCAACGCCACCGCGAGCGCATCGCCAAGCGCCAAGGTCGCGGTGGTACTTGCGGTGGGCGCCAAATTTAATGGGCAGGCCTCTTTGGCGACCGCAGTATCAAGATGCACGGTCGCGGCCTTTGATAGCGTTGAGTCTGCCCGGCCAGTCATTGCAATGATGGCGGTGCCGCGCCGCTTCAACTGCGGTAGCAACTTGACGATCTCGTCGGACTCGCCGGAGTTCGAAATCGCGATCACCACGTCATCCTTGGTAATCATGCCGAGGTCTCCGTGCGAGGCCTCGCCGGGGTGCATAAAAAATGCGGGGGTGCCAGTCGAGGCGAGCGTCGAGGCAATCTTGCCACCGATGTGTCCGCTTTTGCCCATGCCCGTTACCACCACGCGGCCTTTGTTCTCGGTCACATCGAACAGCAGTTTGTGCGCGGCAATAAAATTCTGCCCGAGCGGACCGCTCAATTGCTCGGCGAGCGCCCGAACCGCATCCGCCTCGATGTGGAGGGTTTCCCGTGCCAGCGACAGTGTTTTTTCAGTATCGCCGACGTTGCGTGAAGGTAATATGTGAGTCATCTCGCTATTTTATGCGTGTTTGGCATCGGCCTCCGCGACGTTAGACGAAACACGCTGCGCCGACGACCCTACGACCCCAAGCCAGTTTCACTGACCATCAACGCCCTCTTGCCGGCCAGCCATGCATTCGTCCACACTCGCCCTTGTTGTGATGCTTCTCGCGACAGCAGTCGTGACGGTGGTGCTCTTTCGCAGAATCAACATGCCCGCAATACTGGGCTATCTCATCGTTGGCGTCGCAATCGGCCCACACGCGGCTGGGCTTGTGCCGGATAGCGAAGGCACGCGCTATTTGGCTGAGTTTGGCGTCGTTTTTCTCATGTTCTCAATTGGCCTTGAGTTTTCGCTCCCCCAGCTAGTGGCAATGCGAAGGGTGGTATTCGGGTTTGGGTTGCTGCAGGTACTTGTCACCATTTTGGTCGCTGGCGGCTTTGCCTTAATCGCCGGGCAGACGTGGCAATCGGCGCTGGTGATCGGCGGTGTCTTGTCGATGTCGTCTACCGCGATCATTTCAAAAGTGCTTGCGGAACAGGCCGCGCTGCACTCGCCGCATGGCAAACAAACGATGGGCGTCTTGCTGTTTCAAGATCTCGCCGTGATACCGCTGCTCGTACTAGTTCCCGCACTCGGACTTTCCGGCGAAGAAATGATTACGTCAGTCGGTTTATCGCTACTGAAAGCCGCTGCCGCGCTGGTACTGATTCTGTTCATCGGCCAGCGGCTAATGCGACCGCTCTTTCACTTGGTCGCGTCACAAAAATCGTCAGAACTATTTGTCCTCACGGTATTACTTGTCACACTGGGCTTGGCGCTTGCAACTGAGATGGCGGGTGTCTCATTGGCATTAGGTGCTTTTCTGGCCGGTATGCTCATCGCCGAGACCGAGTATCGCTACCAAGTTGAAGACGACATAAAGCCTTTTCGCGACGTGCTGCTCGGGCTATTCTTCATCACCATCGGCATGCTGTTGAATTTTGCCGCGCTGTGGCAAAACCTTGTGTACGTTCTATTGGTCATTGTCGCGTTGCTCTCGATTAAGTTTCTGATCGTCCTGGGACTTTCATTTGCATTTCGACACGACCGCGCGGTGGCACTGCGTGTCGCCTTGGCGCTGGCGCCTGCAGGCGAGTTTGGTTTTGTATTGCTTTCGGTGGCCGATAAATCAAGCGCGCTGCCCGCCAACGTATTGCAGATCGTGTTGGCCGCCTGCATTATTTCGATGTTGTTTTCGCCGTTGCTGTTTAAGTACATGGAGAAAATTGTCCTCTACCTCGTCGCCTCAGAGTGGGAGCAGCGAGCGGTACAACTGCAACAACTCGCCGTGCAGTCGATGATGAAAAAGGGGCATGTCATCATCGCCGGCTACGGCCGTTCCGGTCAGAGTCTGGCGGGGTTTTTGGAGCGCGAGAAAATTTCCATCATCGCGCTGGACGGCGACCCCATCCGCGTCAAGCAAGCCAGTGCGGCGGGTGAATCTGTCATGTTTGGCGACGCCTCCAAGCGGGAAGTGCTCACGGCCGCCGGTATCACCCGCGCGTCGGCGCTTGTCATCAGCTTTGCCGATACCCACACCGCAATGCGCATACTCGCGCACGTTCGCATGCTCAAACCCGACTTGCCCGTGATCGTGCGCACTTTCGACGACACCGATGTACAAAAATTACGTGATGCCGGGGCAGATGAGATCGTTGCCGAAGTGGTGGAAGGCTCCCTTATGCTTGCCACCCAAACCATGCTGCTGCTGGGTGTACCGCTTAATCGAGTCTTGTCGAGACTGCGCACGGTGCGCGGCGAGCGCTACGAACTCATGCGCGGGTTTTTTCCCGGCGCGACTGACGCCGACGATGGTGTGCCCGACCCCGAGCTGCCGAGGCTACAGTCGGTGATGCTCGATGCAGGTGCGGCAGCCGTCGGCAAATCGATTGCGGAACTCGATGTTGGCCGCGAAGGGGTGTTTTTACTTGCGCTGCGTCGCGGCGGCGTGCGGCAAATGGAACCAGATACGCAACTATGCCTAAGCGTCGGTGATGTGTTGATTCTGAATGGCTCTCCGGGAAATTTAGCGCGCGCGGAGATTCGAATTCTTCAGGGATAAATTTTTGGGGAAAGTGGCCTATTGGCGGGCAGTTTCAAACACTTTGCCCTGAAGATTCCCGTCGATGCTAGTGTCTCAACAAATAAAAAAGCCCGCCGAAGCGGGCTTTTTTCGTACGTCACTAAGACATCAGAACCCCAAGCACACGGTGTATGAAGTTGCATCCGCAACCGATCCAACTGCGATAGCAGCCGTTGCAGCAGCCGTGGGCGGTGTGGCGTTAACCGCAGTAACCCGGAATGAACCCGTATCCGTACTTCCGTCGTCAAGTTGCGTATCCAACTGTTTGGCTATCTTACCTAGTACGCCATACG
>JACMOJ010000082.1 GCA_014378085.1 Burkholderiales bacterium
AAGTTGAACCGCCCCTTGGGCGTTGCTCTCGATAGCACGGGCAATCTGTACATTGCGGATACTTATAACAAACGCATCCGTAAGATTACGGCCGCGACTGGCATCATCACAACGGTAGCAGGAGATGGCACCTGCTGTTTTGCAGGGGACGGCGGGCTGGCTACCAGCGCGGGCATGGGCAGCGCCTACGGCGTTGCCGTCGATAGTGCGGGCAATCTCTTTGTGGCGGAAACTGGTTCTAACCGCATCCGCAAGATTACGGCCGTGACTGGCGTTATCACGACGGTGGCGGGGAATGGCACCTATGGTTTTGCCGGCGACGGCGGGGCGGCCACTGGCGCGAATATGGCTAGCCCCTACGGCGTTGCTGTCGATAGCGCGGGCAACCTCTACGTGACGGACTATGATAACAATCGCATCCGCAAGATCACGGCGGCCACTGGCGTTATCACTACCTTCGCCGGGGACGGCATTGGCGACTTTGCGGGTGATGGTGGGGCGGCCACCAGCGCGCGCTTGTCCAGCCCCTACGGCGTTGCTGTCGATAACACGGGCAATCTGTATTTTGCGGATACCAGCAACCAGCGGATCCGCAAGGTCACAGCTACCGCTCCACTATTGCCGCCCACCATCACCTTCGCCAATACGCCCGCAACCATACCAGTGAACGGCATCTCGGTGGGAACGCTTACGGTCACCAATCCGAATGCGACGCCTCTAACGGCGAACGCCTTTACCTTTACTTATCCAACGGGACTGGTGAACGCGCCAACGCCAAACGCAACCTCAACGTGCCCGGGTGTCACGCTTTTCGCAACAGCAGGTGGGGGTAGTTCTGGGACTTCAACGGGCTTCACCATCCCGGCAAGTGGCTCTTGCACGTTTAGTGTCACCACCACCAGCGCAATCGCAGCGGTCTATGCTGGCAATATTTCGCCCGGGCTGATTGTGACCCCGGCGGGCGGCAGCAATGCCACGCCGATTAGTCTAACGGTAACCTCGTTGCCGATTTTTTCGCCAAGTGTATCGAGCCTGACGTTTGCTTCGCAGGCTGTCGCCACAACAAGCCCGCCACAGACCATTACGGTCACCAATAGCGGCACAGCGCCGTTGAACTTCACGTCAGCGTTTGTATTGGGCGGCACCAACAGTACCGACTTTGTGACTGGTGGCAGTTGTGTAGTGGGTACGCCGGTGGCGGCTGGCGCGAGCTGTATGATTAATGTCGTCTTCTCGCCGCTTGCCGCAGGTGCGAGAACAGGTACGTTGACCATTACGACCAACGCAGCCGGTAGCCCACACATAATTACGCTTTCAGGCACCAGCGGTGGTGTGATACCGGTGATCGTAACCGATCTGCCAACTGCCGGGATATTTAGTAGGCCCTATACCTATACCTTCCGCACGACGGCTGGCACGGAGCCGATTACGTGGTCGGTTCCCTCTGGAAACCTGCCGCCCGGTGTTTTGCTCGATCCTGCCACCGGTGTGGTGTCAGGAACACCAACGAGCACGTCAAAGGTGGATATCACCTACGCCTTTATCATTCGTGCGACCAATGCTGCGGGAGCGGCGAATTTTTCGACGAGTGTGTTGATTGCAGCGCCACTTGTCCCCGTGATGGAGGTGCGTCCCACAAGTCTGTTGTTTGGCAACCAAGCCGTTGATACCGTGAGCCCGCCGCAGACCATTACCGTCACTAATAGCGGGACGGCGCCTTTGAACTTCACGTCGGCAAATGTATTGGGCGGCATCAATTCCGCTGACTTCGCGATCGGTGGCAGCTGTGCGGTGGGCACGCCTGTGGCACCTCTGGCGAGCTGTACGATCACCGTCACCTTCTCGCCGCTTGCTGCAGGTGCTAGAGCCGGTACGCTAACGATTACGACCAACGCAGTTGATAGCCCATACACCCTCATGCTCTCCGGGACCAGTGGCGGCGTGATACCGGTGATTGCTTCGAACCTGCCGACCCCAGGTATTTTTGGCAAACCGTATACCTTTACGTTCCGCGCGACGGGCACCGAACCGATAACTTGGTCGGTTGCTTCCGGTAGCCTGCCGCCCGGCGTTGTTCTTGATCCTGCCACCGGTGTGATGTCAGGAACGCCGACGAGCACGTCGATAGTGGATATCACCTACCGCTTTGTCGTTCGGGCGACGAACGCTGCTGGCCAGGCGAATTTTTCAACCAGCGTGTTGATGGCTGTGCCAATCGTGCCGGTGATAGAGGTACGTCCTACAAGTTTGTCGTTTGGTAACCAGACAGTTGATAAGGTGAGCGTCCCTCAGATCGTTACGGTGACCAATACCGGCAATGGACCATTCGAGATTCGCGGCTACAAGACCAGCGGCGACTTTGGTTATGAGACTACCTGCCCGCTCTCGCTGGCTGCACTAGCCACCTGCACGATCAGTGTCACCTTCAAGCCATTGACAGCCACAGCGCTCACCGGTCAGATCGTCATCGATAGCACGGCCTTGGAAGGTGCCTCGACGGTCACGTTATCCGGCACCGGCGTTGCCGAGCCGCGCGCAAACATCATTGTCAGCCCAAGTTCACTTACCTTCGGTGATCAAGCGCTTGGCACCAGCGCTAATCCGAAGACGATTGTGATTAGCAACACCGGACTGGCCATCATGGAATTGCGCGGTCTGGTCATTGCGGGCGCAGCATTCGCCCAACGCTCGCCGCTAGCCGCTGACAATTCCAGCGGTCTGCCTCAGTGCGGCGCAACGGTCGCCATTGCTGCGAGTTGTGTGGTGGGTGTGGCCTTCACGCCTGCGGCTGTCGGTTCGGCGACTGGCACCCTCACCATTACACACAACGCGACCCCAACCGGTGTGAGCGGCACGACGACTGTTGCAATTACCGGTAACGGCACCCCCCAACGCGAGCCGCTTATTCAATTGTCCTCTGGCCTCAGTTTTGGTGAACAGGTGTTGAACACCACCAGCAGTCCGCAGCCGGTCATTGTGCGCAACACGGGTACGCTAGATCTTGTGGTGGGCACAATAAACGTGACCGCGAATAATGCGCTGACGACACCGGTCGAATTCCCAGTGGCGCATGGTTGTGGAACGCTCGTACCAAATGCGAACTGTGTAGTGACGGTCAACTTTGCGCCAGTTGGCGTTATCGGTGCCAAGTCGGCAACGCTGAACGTGTCGAGCAATGCGGCTAACGTAGCCTTCGCAACGGCAAGCCTTACTGGCACGGCACTGCCATTGCCCGTGCCGCTGGTTCGACTTTCCGCGACAAATGTCGGTTACGGCACGGTGATTTTTGGTGGGCCTGCCGCGGCGCAACGTATCACCGTGACCAACCGCGGAGTGCAGCCACTGGTTATCAATACTGTGACTACGACCGGTGATTTTGCGCAGACCAATGATTGCAACAGCGAATTAGGTCCGAATCAAAGCTGTACTGTCACCGTGAATTTCGGCCCGCAGGTGCTCGGAAACCGCAGCGGCACTTTGACCATTACCAGCAACGCACCGAGTTCGCCGGATAACGTATCGTTAACCGGCAATGGGTGTGCGCTGATTCCACCGGCGGCGAGACGCTTCTTTATCGGGTCAAGCTGCACCAACTAAATACGTTGGCAGTAGGCGAACAAAAATCGATAGGATCAGCGGGCACCTTCAGCCTCTATTGTCTGAAGGTACCCGTGGATAGGGCGGTCTGATTTTTCTAGCGTCTAGTACGGCAGCGGTACCTCAGGTTTTGCGCTTTGCAAGACACGTCGGAAGTCTTCCTTGATACGCGTGAGCCCGGCTTCCGTCTCGGCCTCAAAGCGCAACACGATGACGGGTGTGGTGTTGGATGCCCGTGCTAAGCCGAAGCCGTCCGCGTATTCGACACGCAACCCATCGATGGTGATGACCTCGCTGGCGCCAGTGAATGTTGCGGTGTCCTTTAGTGCGTTGATGATGGCGTGTGGCTCGCCCTCAACAAGCTTCCAGTTGAGTTCTGGCGTGGAGAGTGAATCAGGTAACGCCTTTAACGGTGCGCTGGCGTCGGCAAATTTGCTGACAATTTCCAGCAGCCGTGCGCCACAATAAAGCGCGTCGTCGAAACCGTACCAGCGCTCCTTGATAAAAATGTGACCACTCATCTCTCCGGAGATGGGTGAGTCAACTTTTTTCATTTTCAGTTTGATCAGCGAGTGGCCGGTCATCCACATCAACGGTACACCGCCGTGCTGACGAATCCACGGGGCCAAATTGCGTGAACACTTCACGTCAAAAATGACGGTGCCACCGGGGGCACGGGACAACACGTCTGCGGCAAACAACATCAACTGTCGATCGGGAAAAATGATCTCGCCATCCTTGGTCACCACACCCAAGCGGTCACCATCACCGTCAAAGGCAATGCCGATCTCTGCATCGGTTTCCTTAAGTGCGGCGATCACATCCTGCAAGTTTTCTGGTTTGGATGGATCGGGATGGTGATTGGGAAACGTTCCATCTACATCGCAGTAGAGCGGTACGATTTCGCAGCCGAGTGCGGTAAACAAGCGCTCGGCAATCACGGCCGGCGAACCGTTGCCGCAGTCCATCACAATTTTCATCTTGCGCGTGAGTTTTACGTCGCCGACGATACGGTTAACGTAGGTATCGTTGATGTTGTGGGTCCGGTACCCGCCAGGTGCTGCGGCCAACGCGAAGTCATTCATTTGAATGGCGCGCAGTAGCGACTGAATCGCGTCGAGCGCCAGCGTTTCGCCTTCTATTACCATCTTAATGCCGTTATAGTCCGGCGGATTGTGTGAGCCAGTAATCATTACACCAGAGCGTGCGCCGAGTTCAATGGCCGCAAAATAAACCATCGGTGTGGCCACCACGCCGATATCAATGACATCGATGCCGGTCGACTGCATGCCGCGCGCGAGCGCCTTTGCAAACTCCGGACCGGACAAACGCCCGTCGCGGCCGATCACGATTTGCGTGCCGCCGCGCTTTACCGCCTCGGTGCCCAACGCTTTGCCAATCAGCTCGACGATTTCGACGGTGAGGGACTTGCCAACGATGCCGCGGATGTCGTAGGCCTTAAAGATTTCAGTGGCGATAGATGTCATATATTTTTTGAGAGTTAAATAAATTTTTTCAAAATTTTGGGCGCACGCTGATGAACGCAGATGATTGCTGGCATTCTCGTAAAGCAAAGAGTTGCGAAAAGATGGCGTTGGACGTTCAAAGGAATACCAAGCGCTTGCTGAATTTTATCTGTCATCCT
>JACMOJ010000083.1 GCA_014378085.1 Burkholderiales bacterium
CCTTCGCACCCCCGCGCCTCTAAACTTTCTCCGGAGCCCACAACTATGTCAGGCGGTAATTTTCACGTACACGGTCCCCACGATCACGCGGTCGAACATGCTGGTGGCGACCACGGCAGCGGCGGAGGTCTCACGCAAATGGTGGCGATCTTCACAGCCGTTCTTGCGACAATTGGCGCAATTGTCAGTTACCAAGGCGGCCACACCCAAAACGAAGCGCTGTACTACAAGAACGAGGCGGTTCTAAAGAAAACCGACGCGGCCAATCAGTGGTCGTACTACCAAGGCAAGAGCACCAAACAAAACCTTGCCGAACTCGCCGAGTCCTTAGCGACCATGCCCGAGCAAAAGGCCAAGTACGCAACAGCGATCGCGCGGTACAAGGTTGAGAAAGAGGAGATCAAGAAAAAAGCTGAAGGGCTGGAAGCGTTGTCCCTTGCGGCGGACAAGAAATCGGAAACTGCACTTAACCCGCACGACAAACTTGCGCAGGCAATGACGTTTATTCAGATCGCCATTTCACTTGCCGCCATTTGCGTGCTGACGCGTCGGCGCTGGATGTTTGGTTTATCTGGCGCTGCCGCTGCAGTTGGAATGATTTTCTGGGGACTCGCATTTCTCGCGCACTAAACATTTGCCGAGCCGGAATTGGTATTGCGTTGAGAAGGCCGAACTCCTATGGCGGATTCTGACCTCGCGTTGTTGTTCGGTCCGAAAGGGCCGCTCGCTCAGCGGATTGCGGACTTTCGGTTTCGTGAGTCGCAGGTGGAAATGGCGTTGGCGATTGAGTCCACCATCAATCGCGCTGGGGTATTCATCGCCGAAGCAGGGACGGGTACGGGAAAGACATTCGCATATTTAGTGCCGGCACTTCGCTCCGGTGGCAAGGTGATTATCTCCACCGGTACCAAGACGCTGCAGGATCAGCTTTTTCATCGTGACATCCCGATGGTGATTGAGGCGCTCGGTATTCCCGTGTCGACCGCGCTGCTGAAGGGGCGCGCCAACTACGTCTGTCTGCATCACATGGAAATCGCGGCGGCCGATGGGCGTTTCACCAGCCGTGAAGATGTGAAGCACATCCAGTCGATCAAGCGTTTCGCCAACCGTTGTCTTGATGGCGGCGGCACCGGTGATCGGTCCGAGTTGCCCGAAGTACCGGAGCGGGCGAGCGCATGGAATCAGGCGGTTTCCACCCGCGAGAATTGTCTGGGCTCGCAGTGTTCGCGCTACGAAGAGTGTTTTGTCATGAAAGCGCGAAAACGCGCGATGGAGTCGGAAGTGGTGGTGGTTAACCATCATTTGTTCTTTGCGGACTTGGTGTTGAAAGATGACGGCGCACAAGATTTATTGCCCGCGTGTAACACCGTAATTTTTGACGAAGCACACCAACTGCCCTCGACGGCGACCATGTTTTTTGGTGAGTCTGTCTCGACTTCGCAGTTAATTGAGCTGGCGCGCGACACCCGGCTGATGGGGCTTCAACATGCGGCCGATTTCAAAGACTTGCAGGACGCCGCAGGTGCATTGGATATCGCGGCGCGTGATTTACGGCTGGTGGTATCCGAAGACTTTGCCAAACTGCCCGGGCAAGCGGTAATTAGTCGCGATGGGTTTGATGAGGTGTATGCCGACGCGCAGGAAAAACTCACCGAACTCCGTGAGTTACTCGAGTCGCAGGCGGACCGCGCACAAGAGCTCGCCAACTGCATGACACGTGCGGATGAATTTGCGCAGCGGATGGTGAGCTGGCAAGACAAGTCGATCGAAGGATATGTACGATGGGGTGAAGCGTTTTCGCAATCACTCGCCTTTCATCTCACGCCACTTTCGATTGCGGATATTTTTCGGGCACAGGTGTTCGGCCAAAAGCGCGCGTGGATATTCACTTCGGCAACGCTTGCGGTGAAAGGGGATTTTGGCCACTACCAAGCCGAGATGGGCCTGACCGCACCAGCGGCTGACGCTGACTTCGAAGACGACGCGTTCAATGAACGGAAGGTAGAAACGGCGTCGTGGGCCTCGCCGTTCGATTATCCGAACCAAGCGTTGCTCTATCTGCCGGAGAATTTGCCCGCACCAAACACGGCGACGCACACCGAAGCCATTGTTGATGCCGCGCTGCCGCTGATTGAAGCCGCCGGCGGACGCACCTTTTTGTTGTTTACGTCGCTCAAGGCGATGGATCGCGCCTACGAAATGCTGAAAACCAAATTCGCCGAACGTGAGTTGCCGTTTCCGTTAATGGTGCAAGGCGAAGGGACACGCACCGAGCTGCTGGAGCGTTTTCGGAAGTTAGGCAACGCGGTGTTGGTGGCGAGTCATTCGTTTTGGGAGGGCGTGGACGTGAAGGGCAGCGCACTCTCCGTGGTGGTGATTGATAAGTTACCCTTCGCGGCACCGGATGATCCGGTACTCGCCGCGCGTATCGCCGCCATCGATGCCAACGGGGGCAACGCGTTTATGCAATACCAAGTGCCACATGCGGCGATCACGCTGAAGCAAGGCGCCGGACGTTTGATTCGGGATGAAACCGATCGAGGTGTGCTGATGATTGGGGACACCCGCTTGGTGGATAAGCCCTATGGCAAGCGGATCTGGCAGAGTCTGCCGCCGATGCGCCGCACGCGGTTAGAGACGGAGGCGGTAGCGTTTTTTGACGTGACGGCCACCACGGCGGAGGGGGTGAAGGCCGCCACCGACGTTGTGAAGGCCACTACCGAGTAGCGCCGGGCGCAGACCGTCAGCGTGGCTTGGCGATCAAAGATTGTGTAATCGCGGCGGCTTCGGCATTTGCGCTTGCGTTCTCAGCGGCGGTCTCAGCAGCCGTCGAGCGTGGCGGTAGTCCAGCCGGTGTCCCGGCCAGTGATGCGCGATCACTCACGCCGCCAAAGGCCGCCGTTAAATCTTCCTCGGTATCTTGCAATTGCGGTGGCTGTAGTGGTGCGCGAAGCTCTAGCCGGGGCGGGGGTTTATCCGGGATATCTCGATACACCAACACCAAACCGGGGAAGGCGATGAGTACGCCGACCATGATGAGTTGCATGATTACAAACGGTGCCGCCCCCCAGTAAATTTGGCCGGTGGTGACCGGCGCGGTGAGTTTGCCGGTGACACGATCAAGAAAGGCACTCTCAGGGGCGACGCTCCGCAGGTAAAACAATGCAAAGCCGAACGGCGGGTGCATAAACGAAGTCTGCATATTGACCGCGAGCAACACGCCAAACCAAACTAAGTCGATGCCGAGTTTGTCAGCGGCGGGGGCCAGCAGTGGCACCAAAATAAACGCCAGCTCAAAAAAATCGAGGAAGAAGGCGAGGAAAAAGATTAGCACGTTGACGGCGATCAGGAAGCCCGTTTGTCCGCCGGGCAGGGCGGTGAGCAGCTCCTCGACCCAGACATGCCCGTTCACGCCATAGAAGGTCAGGCTAAAGACGCGTGCGCCGATCAAGATAAACACGACGAAGGTAGTGAGTTTTGCCGTGCCGTCGAGCGCTTCTTTAAGATTCTTCAAGTTGAGGCGGCGGCGCGCCCATGCCATCAGTAGTGCACCTGCCGCGCCCATCGCGCCGCCTTCGGTTGGGGTCGCGACGCCTAAGAAGATGGTGCCCAGCACCAGAAAGATGAGTGCCAGTGGCGGCACCAGCACGAAGGTCATTTTTTCGGCCATTGCCGATAACCAACCCAGTTTCAGGGCGCGGTTGATTAGGGCAAGGGCAAAGGCAACCGAGACACCCGCCGAGGTGGACAACACAATGCGTTCATCGAGCGGCCTATGCGCGAGCCAATGTGCACAGAGAATGCCAACCAACAGCGCAATGACAAACAAAACCGCGAGGGACTGGATACCGCTGGTGCCCGACGGCTCGCGAAAGATGCGTGCCTCGGGCGGCAATGCGGGAACCCAGTGCGGTCTGACGATGGCAATCACGGCGACAAATACCGCGTAGAACCCCGCCAGTATCAAGCCGGGCAAGATAGCGCCTGCGTACATATCGCCGACAGACAAACGCAGTTGATCGGCCAACACAATTAACACCAACGACGGCGGAATGATTTGTGCCAGTGTGCCAGACGCGGCGATGACACCGGCGGCAATGCGACGGTCATAGCCGTAGCGAAGCATGATTGGCAGCGCAATTAGCCCCATTGCGATAACGGAGGCGGCAACGATGCCGGTGGTCGCGGCCAACAGCGCGCCGACAAAAATCACCGCAAAGGCGAGGCCGCCGCGAATGCCGCCGAACAGTTGCCCGATAGTGTCGAGCAAATCCTCCGCCATGCCCGATCGTTCCAGCACCAAGCCCATCAGCGTAAAGAACGGCACGGCGAGCATGGTCTCGCTCGACATCACCCCCCAAATGCGGTCAGGTAACGCTTGCAGCAGTGCAGGATGCAACAGGTCGAGGTGAATACCGAGTAAGCCAAATACGATGCCGTTAGCGGCCAGCGCGAAGGCGACTGGATAACCGAGCAGCATAAAAATGACGAGGCTCGCAAACATCAGCGGCGCGATGTTGTGAATGAGAAAGGCTGTCATTTCGCCATCATTTCGCCCGCACCGAGCCCGCCCTTCTGCGGTCCTTCAGCAGGCTGCAAGGCGGCGGCTTGCGAGGCTTGCTCAACCGTATCCGCCATGTCACCGCGCAGTATCGCCATACGTTTGATCAGTTCCGATAGTCCCTGCAGGGTGAGCAAACTAAAGCCGAGCGGCACCAGCAGTCTTGCCCACCAAAGCGGCAGGCCGCCGGTATTGCCCGATACCTCGCCACTGCGGAAGGCTTCAATAAATACCGGCCACGACAAGACGATCATCAGCACCGAAATCGGCATCAAGAAAAACAGGGTGCCGAAGACGTCGATCTTGAGTTGTGTGCGGCGGGAAAACCGGCTGTATAAAACGTCGATGCGGACGTGCTGCTGCTGAAGCAATGTGTATCCCGCGCAGAGCAGAAACACTGCGGCAATGAGGTACCACTGCAATTCCAGCCATGCGTTGGAGCTTTGTTTGAAAGCGAAGCGTGCACCGGCATTGCCGCCACTCACCACCACACCCGCCAGCACCAGCCAGCAGACTGTGCGGCCAACCAACGCGTTTAGTCGGTCAACGGTGCGTGAAAACGCGAGAAATGACTGCATCCAGCGAGCCCTGTTGTTCGTAGAAAGCAAGACGGCATTGTGGCACAGCCGTATCCGCCAGAGCTTGGACGGGGACGTTGGCATGTTGAGTGTTTCCAAAAAATGACAAGTGGGGCGCATGCGTGTCTTTCGAGCCCGACGCGATTACCGGATAAATTGTTGTAACTCGTCACAAAATTTGTCATTCATTAGGTAGACTCAAACCGCTAAACTTTCGTTTGCTAGGCATTGCGACGCTAGCGTGAGATTGCGCTAATTTTGTTCAGGAGATATCGGATGGGTTGGTCTAATCAAAACGTGTTTTGCAAGCCGCGATTTCGCTCGACCCTACTCGGGTTGGCGGGGTTGGTTGGGTTGGCAATGACCGGCCTGTCGAGCATGGGGCATGCGCAATCCGGCAACGCAGCGGCCGGTCAGGCGCTCTTCAACGGCGAGGCAATGTGTGTATCTTGTCATCCTGGTGGTCCCAGCAATCCAAGCGCACGAACCGCGACAACCGTTGCCAAGCTGAATGCCGCGATGAACAGCATCGGCTCGATGCAGTTCTTGCGGAGCTTCTTGAGCGCCGATGATGTTTGCAATATCGTCACCTACATTGCCTCGCAGGCTAATGCGCCAGACCCGGCTTGTGGTATCGGCGTGACCAAAAACAGCATTGTCCTGCGCTCATCTTCGACCACCAATCCGCAGATGAGTGTCGGCAAGTTATCGAACAACGTTTTGCAGTTTAGTAGCATCACTGACCCCGGCCCTGCCCACCGGATGCTGGCATATTCAGACTTCAATCGCAACGGCATACCGGACCTAGTTTTCCAGAACATCACGCAGGGCGAGTTTGGAGACGTCAGGTCGTGGAACGAATTTAAGTCGGGCAATGAATTTTTGTGGCGCCAGGTGAAGCAGGTCTGGGACGTGCAGGCGGTGGGTGATCTTGACGGTGACGGCGTTGATGATCTGGTGTGGCGTTATGTTGTGGTCGACTCACCGGACACGGGTGTTTCTTATATCTGGTTTGGCAGCGGCGGCACCGCTGCCCCTGTCGTTAACCAAGTCCGTAAACGTGGCGGCGCACCGCTCGATTGGCAGCTTCTTGGCGCGGTGGATATCAATAACGATGGCGCGGCGGATATGCTGTACTTAAGCCCGGCGGGCCAGCTGCGTGCGTTGATGGCAACGCCCAACCGGACCTGTGCTAATTTGGTCAGCGGCAGTATGCCAGCCGGTTTTGCGCCGTTGAAATTTGCCAAGTTTAGGGGCGGTCGCAGCGGTGAAGTGTTGGTGCGGAATGCTGCTACTGGTGAGAATCAGTTGCTGTCGTTTAATGCGGAGGGGTTGGTGCTGCCGGCTTATACAGGCGCGCCAGACGACCAAAACGCCGCCTGCACATCGAGCTCGTTAACCGTACCAATGACGACCATTACGTTGCCAACGGCTGATCCAACGTGGACGTTTTATGCGGCAGCGGATCTGAACAATGACGGTACCATCGATATTATTTGGCGTCGAACAGCGTCAAACCCAGTCGGCCAACTGACCGTTTGGTTGCTTAAGGCTGATGGCACATTGTTGACGCAACTGACGAACGCGGGCACGGCACCGGCAAACTTCAGCCCGCTGCAAAATGGCGGGCCGAAGTTGTTTTAGTTGTCTTAGCGATTCGACTGCCGTATACCAGCGGCTACAATCTGGACGTCGTTTGAATGTTGTTTGTTGTGTTGCGACTCAGGAGAAATTTCATCATGAATTCGGTTAGACAGTTGGCAGTCGGGCTTATTCTTATCGCCACTTTCTCCGGCTGCGCAAATGTCTCACCTACCCAGCGCGCCACGCTCGCCAGGCCGGACATGCAGTTTGATTTCGACCGCGCCGCCGGTGCAATCACGGGACATACGTACGCCAGCAAAGAAGGCGCTTCCGGCGGTAAAGGGGTTGGCGGCGGTGGTTGTGGCTGCACATAAAAACGACAAAACGCTAAGTAAGACGGACATCTTCAGCCATTATTGCCTCAAGAGTCCCGTCGATGAAGGACTTTCGGTTTGAATGAAAATGCGTAAACCACGCGAACATCCGCTGTCGAGCCTGTTTGCGGCCGCCATGGCCTTGCCGATTGTGGCGATTCCGTTGGTGGTGAATGCACAGGCGAGTGGTCCCCCGCAATCCGCCTCGGCGTCGGTGCTGCCGACGGGCGCGGCGGTAGGGGTTCGCTCTCTCTGGTATCGCGAAGACGGTAACCGGATGAAGGTGACCGAGCCTGTGGTCTGGTTAAAAACGCCGGTGGGTGAGCAGTGGGAAATTGGTGGCAGCGCCACGGTGGATATGGTGAGTGGGGCGTCTCCCATCATTACGTCTAATACGACTGGTCAGCCGGCACAAATCTACACCGGTGCTTCGATCTGGGATCGTCGCAAAGCCTACGACGCTAATGTGACGCGCAAATACGGTGAGTTAAACGAAAACACCGTTGGTGTGTCGTTTGCGCGTTCGGACGAAAAAGACTACGAGTCTAAAGCCTACGGCGTGAACGCAACGTTTGATTTCAACGAGCGCAACACTACACTGGCGCTGGGCCTCGGCAGTCGTAATGATCGGGTGATGTCGGTGACGGACAAAACGCTCAACCGCGCGCGTGACGCGAAAGAGTTTTTGGTTGGCGTGACACAAATTATTGACCGGCGCACCTTGGTCCAATCGAACTTGGTCTACACGAAACTGACGGGTTATTTGAACGACCCTTACAAGATCACCTTTTCGCTTTACCGTGATGGCCTGTCGCCGCGTGTTGCCTCTGTGCGGGATTCACGGCCTGAGTCGCGTACGCAAATCGCGTGGCTGACACGTGGTAAACGTGCGTTAACCGGCATGGATGCGGTGGTGTCGGCGGAATATCGTTTCTATCGGGACGACTGGGGCATTCGCTCGCATACGCTGGCGGGGAGTTGGCTGCAAACGGTCAGCGAGACTTGGCAAGTGGAAGGCGGGCTGCGTTATTACTCGCAGTCGCAGGCCGATTTTTATCGACGCGAAATCACCCAGCGACCGATCCCGACCATTTCGTCGAGCGACCAACGCTTGGCAGGTTTTGGTGCGCTGGAGCCGTCGATCAAAGTCATCGCTAAGGTCAGTGATCACGTGTCGCTGGATTTGAGTTTTTCGCGATACATGCAGCGCGGACACTGGAAACTCGGCGGTCGGCCACAAGGAAATGCGGGCGAATACGAGCCGCTCAGCGCGCGTTTGATCAACGCCGGGTTGGTCTACCGCTTCTAGTCTGTCTAGACAATAGATAACCGACGGCTATTTCTTCTTGGCCGTGGTGCTAGCTGGGGCGGCGGGTTTCTTAGCGACAGGTGCAGACTTCGCCGAGGCTACCGGTGCTGCATCTTTTAGCACCTTATCTAGCTGCTCGTGCACCGCTTTTTCAATCGGCGCTTTCATCATCTTGAGCATAAAGCCTAGCGTAACTTCGAGCACCATCGTCGTCTCACTCACCGTTAAGCTGCCGGTCACACCGGGTCGGGAAAAACTTAACGTATTGCCCTGCCAATCGCCGCTGAGGTCAAACTTTTCGTCTAGTTTGGCCACCATCTTGTTGGCAGCGGCCTTTGCATCTTTGAGTCCGAGGTGGTGTTCACGGGTGAGGGCGATATCAGGCATGGGGTCTCCGGGGCGAGGTTGCGCGAGTTCTCATTATGGTGGGCCGAGTTTACAAGGATTTGTGCGCATGGCTACCGGAAGGGCGACCAGAAGCTCGGCGGTCATTCCATACACATCGTTGTTTGTCGCCCCAAATTGCAGATCAGCCGATGCGACTGTTCGCGTCGGTGCTTCGCCGGTATGCTTCGCAACATGAAAAGTGCCTTCTCACAATTAACTGCTTGGTATAAGCGGCTCGAAGAAATGAAACTCGCCAAATTGAGCCCGAGTCAGCGCGCGGAAATTGTGGCCTTTGACCAATCGGTCCGACGACACAAGTGGCTGTACCGCTTCGGCGTCATCGCGGTTTGGCTGGCTGCGGCGGTGGCGTTCCGATACGGGGTCGACAAAGCCAGTTGGCTGGAGGCGTTAACTGTTACATTTTTGCTGATCGGTGTCACCGGTTTTGCCGTGTTGTCGGCGTGGTTCGGTCATTCCAAGTTCACCATGAGCATTAAGACGGTGGTGTTAGTACTCGGCCTCGCCATCGCCGGCGCTCTGGTGGGCGGCATGTTCGGTCGTTATGTTAAGGTCGGCAGTATCGAGGGCGTGATCAACGACTTCGGTAGTTTTGGCGGACGGGTAATGCTCGCCGGACTAATCGTTGGTGGCATTTACGCCGCCTTGTTGTTGGCAGTGGTGCAGGTGAAGCGGCGCGTGTTGCAGGGGCGAAACGACGAACTGGCCCGCCAAGTCGAGCAAGATCGCATTGCCCGACAACTGGCAGACGCGCGACTCAAACTGATGCAAGCGCAGGTGGAGCCGCACTTTTTGTTCAATACGCTTGCCAGCGTCCAGCAGTTGGCAGAAGGCAAGGCACCGGAGGCCGCCGCGCTCACGCGCGAGTTGATCACATTCCTGCGCGCCGGACTTTCCGGACTACGTGATGACACCACCACGCTGGAGTGTGAGTTCGCGATGGCTGCAGCGTTTCTGGCCATCATGAAAACCCGCATGGGTGAGCGTCTCTCGTTTTCGCTGGATCTGCCGCCTGACCTGCGTGACCGCGCTGTGCCACCAGCGATGCTGATCTCGCTGGTCGAAAACGCGATCAAACATGGGCTGGAGCCGTCGACTGCGGGCGGGCAGTTGTTGCTTAGGGCAAGTGAAGTTTCGGACGACAAGGTGAACACACTCACCATTGAGGTGAGTGATACCGGACTGGGATTGGGTGCTGCCAAATCGGCGCAAATGACGGACAGTGGGGGTGGCGTAGGGCTATCGAATGTTCGGGAACGACTGAGTGCCATTTACTGCGAGTCTGCCCGGCTCCAAATTGAAGAAAATTCGCCGAGAGGGGTGGTAGCAAGAGTTACGATCACCAAGCCAGTTCAAGCAGAATTGTCGCCGGATAATCCAACGATTTCTTGTGGGAGTGTGAAGTGACAACAGCCTTGATTGCAGAAGACGAACCTCTAATGCTGTCGCGCATTAGTGACCTTGTGAATCAGGTCTGGCCCGAGCTTGAAATTGTGGCGCGATGTAAGAATGGTGAAGAGGCGTTGGCAGCCTTTCATCAACACCGGCCGGACGTCGCGTTTCTGGATATTCGTATGCCGGGAAAGACTGGATTAGAAGTTGCGGCCGTAATCGGCGATGCGGCACATATTGTATTTGTGACCGCCTACGATGAGTACGCCATTGCCGCGTTTGAAAGCGGCGCGGCGGATTACTTGTTAAAGCCGGTTGAATTGTCACGGTTGACAGAAGCGGTGCAACGTCTTCGCAAACGAATTGGCGCGACACCGCCCGCCCCACCGGCAGACCTTACCTTGCTGGTGAAGTCCCTTTTAGAGCAAGCCAAGCCGGTCGAAAAGCTGCGCTGGATACGCGCCGCAGTGGGTAATGCCACTCGTCTCATCCATGTTGATGATGTGTTGTTCTTTCAGTCGGATACGAAATACACGCGAATTGTATTGAAGGAGAGCGAGGCGTTGGTACGCATACCTCTTAAGGAGCTGATCGAGGGCTTGGATACGGACGTGTTTTGGCAGGTGCATCGCGGCAGCATCGTGAACGCACATGTAATCGACCGCGCCGTGCGTGAAGGGCCGGAGAAGCTTACCCTGCATATCAAGGGCTCCACTGAGCGGGTTGCGGTGTCTCGGCAATACTTCCACTTGTTCAAACAAACCTAGCGAGACGAGAGTCTGAGGCTTTTTCAGGGCGCGCAGGCGGCCTTTGGTACCTAGGCGGCCTCAAGTTTTAATCGATTCGGTCGAAGTGACGGGGTAGTTGTTTCTACGTTCCTTTGAATCGAACACCATGTTTGTTGGTTTCACAACGTTTAGCGTACGCCAAGGTGATGGTTCGGATCGCCCGGACCGCCGCTTACGGTTCGCCATGCAGACCGCAATTTTGGTGATCGCGGCGCTGTTGGTTGCGGCTGGCTGGACAATTTGGTTGGGCGAAAAGCAACGTTCTAAAGATGCGGAGCTCCTCAACCTCGCCGGTTTGCAGCGCACGAATTTACTGCGGATCGCAACTGACCTAGATTTGCCTGCGGCAAATGCGATGCGGCAGGTCGACGTTGCTATTTCCCGATCACGGCGCAATGCCGAGCGGGTTGAGTTGCTGCTGGGTGCATATGTTGAGGCAGAAGCGGCCAATTTACCCGCACGCCTGCTGTTTGCGGTCGCGCGAGCACGCAATTCGCGTGACCAGCTGCTCGAGTTGGCCGAACGTATCGTTAGGACGGATCCGGCCACCTCGATGCAGGATGCGGTTCGGGCAGGGTTGATCAACGAGGTGCGCGGGCAGGCGGAGACTTCCTATGCGGTGGCTGATGCGCTCGTCGTTGAGGTGCAGCGCCACGTAGAAGCAAAATCAGCTGCTGCAATTCAAAAGCTCGTCATCATTGCGGTGCTGACCGTATTGGTCATCATCGCATTATCGTTAGGCATTGTGGAGCCGACTGCACGCGTTGTGAAGCGACAGCATCTACAGCTATCGAAACAAATCGACGAGGTTCAACGGCTGGCGTTGGTGGCAAGGCTGACAAACAACGTTGTGCTGATTACCGACGCACAGCGACGGATTGTGTGGGTGAACGAGGCATTCACGCGGACCAGCGGGTATACGCCAGAAGAAGCCATCGGCAGAGCGCCTGCGGAACTTCTACAAAGTGATGCCAACGATCCGGCGACGGTAGCGAAGCTGCGCGCTGCAATGGACGCGGGTCAATCGGTTCGTGTTGAGTTGCTAACACGTGGCAAGAATGGGGTGGACTATTGGCTTGACACAGACATTCAGCCGTTGCTCGATACATCGGGGACGCTGACTGGCTTCATTGCAGTCGAGACCGACATCACGCAGCAGGTGTTCCAACGAGAGCGCCTGCGAGCGCTTTTGAATACTCTCCCGGCCGGCGTCGTGGAGTACGACGGTAGTTCGGGCACCATCGTTGATGCCAATTACGCGGCAGAGCAGACACTCGGTCTGGAGCACAATGCAATGCTCGGTCGCTACAGTATCGATTCGGCCGCAAGTTCCGTGCGCGATGACTTGACACCGTTTCCTATTTCTCAACATCCATTGCAGCGGTCGATGCGCGATGGCGAGTGCGTGCGCGGTGAGGTGATGGGCATGGTCACCTCCAGCGGTATGCTCCGATGGTTAGTTGTCAACAGTGCGCCACTGCGCGGACCACAAGGCGTTATCACGGGTGCGGTGGCGTGTTTTGTCGATGTAACCGAGCAGCGCGAACAGCAGTTGCTGCTGCAACTGGCACTCAAAGCGGCGCGGATTGGCACTTGGCAGTGGCAAATCGAGATCGGCGATTACGATTGGAGCGAGGCAAGTTGCCAGATGATCGGATTTAGCGTTGCGGATTTTTACCCGCATTTACAGTCTTGGAAAGATCGAATTCATCCCGCTGACCGCAGCCGACATGATGGAATGCTGCTCGCGCATTTGCGCGATTCGCGGACGCCGTACTCGTGTGACATTCGTATGCAGCATCGCGCCGGACATTGGGTGTGGATTCAGGTGTTTGGAGAATTGTTGGAACGCGATGCGACAGCTCAGGTGCAGCGGATGGTCGGCATTCATGTGGATATCAGTGAACGCAAGCAGCACGAGGCGCAATTGACGGCAAGCGCCTTGTCCGACGCGCTGACTGGCTTGCCAAATCGCGCAAACGTTCTCAATCGCCTTGATGGACTCATTGCGATGAAAAAAGAGGATCCAAGCCGTCACTTTGGGCTGCTGTTTCTCGATTTTGACCGCTTTAAACAAGTCAACGATTCCCTGGGTCATGCTGCCGGTGATGAGTTGCTACGCCAGATTTCCGAACGCCTGAAGGGCACACTTCGTTCCATTGATGCAGTGGCGCGAGATGGCGTTGAGCATCACCAACTCGCCGCGCGACTCGGCGGTGACGAATTCGTCGTGTTGTTGGGTGCCATGCAAAAACCACTGGACGCGTGTCTGGTCGCTGACCGCCTGCTGAAGACACTCGAACAGCCGTATCAAATTGAGGGACATGTAATATATTCCAGCGCGTCAATTGGTATTGTGCATTCGGCTATGCGGTTTGACGATGCCAACAGTTTGCTGCGCGACGCCGACACG
>JACMOJ010000084.1 GCA_014378085.1 Burkholderiales bacterium
CCGGGGCGTCTTTAATCAAAATGCCACGTTGCGCCGCGACACCTGTGCCGACCATGATGGCCGCAGGTGTTGCCAAGCCGAGCGCACACGGGCACGCGATCACCAGCACGGATACGGCGTTCAGCAATGCCTGCTGCCAATCGCCCGTCGCCACACTCCATCCAATTAATGTAGCGAGCGCAATCAGCAACACCACCGGCACAAACACCGCACTCACTTTATCGACCAGCCGTTGAATAGGGGCTTTTTGCGCCTGTGCGTCTTCCACCATGCGGACGATGCGTTGCAGCGTCGATTCGGCACCGACCGCCGAGACTCGCACATCTACCGCGCCCTCATCATTGAGCGCGCCGCCCGTAACGCGATCACCGACCGCTTTTGCGACCGGTAGACTTTCCCCGGTAATCATGGATTCATTGGCATGAGTTTGGCCGACCGCAATCACGCCATCGGCCGCGAATCGCTCGCCCGGCCTCACGCGTAGCAGATCGCCGACTTCAATATCGGCTAGCGCGACCGCGTGTTCGGTGCTGCCGACAATCAAATTCGCGGTGGGTGGCGTGAGTGCCTGAAGCGCGCGAATGGCGGCAGTGGTTTCGCGCTTGGCGCGGCTTTCTAACCACTTGCCAAACATCACTAGCGTGATCACCACGGCGGCACTCTCAAAGTACAGGTGGGTCATGGGTGCTGACATCTCGACGGACTCACCTGACGTCGGCCAACGGAACATCAAGTAAAGCGAAAGCCCGAAAGCAGCTGAGGTTCCCAGCGCCACCAGCAAATCCATATTGCCGGTGCCCGCTTTCACGGCGTGCCAACCGGCCCGATAAAACCGCGCCCCAAGCCAGAATTGCACTGGCGTGGCCAACGCCAGCTGCCAAGCGGCCGGCAGCATCCAGTGCACCCCAAACGGCGTAAGCAACATCGGCACCACCAATGGCAGTGACAAAACTGCCGCGATGACAACCTTGACACCATCGCTAAAATCGATAAACCCTAATAGGGACGAGCTTCTTGAAGCACTATTGCTTGAAGATGCCCGTGGATCGGTCACTTTAGCTTTTGTCACTTGATAGCCCGCGTCGATGACCGCAGTTTCGAGCGTGAGGCGTGGCACGTCACCCGAGGTAATGACATTCGCCGTTTCGGTCGCCAAGTTGACCGAAACGTCCACCACGCCGGCAACCTTGCGAACCGACTTCTCAACACGCGACGCGCACGAGGCGCAGGTCATACCACCAATCGGGATATTCACGCGGCTGATGGTAGGCGAAATGTTGCCAGGGACGGCGACGGCTGACATAAAACGGGCTCCCGCGAGAACGATGCTGGATGATAAAGCTTGCAAATGCGCGAAGCGGCGCCAGTTACTACGTGCGGAAGAGGCAACTGCAGGTCGTGGGCAACTGTAGGTTGTGCGCAATTAATAGGTTTGCCTGACCTTCGCAAATTCAAGGGCACGCTACTGCCGAAGCCGCATTTACTGCACTCGCTGCATTTGGTGCATTTTCTGCATTTGCTGCATTTACTGCACTTGCTGCATTTGCTGCATCAGCACCCTCTCCACATCATTAAGGAGCAATTCATGATCGAATTTTCAATACCCGATATTTCCTGCGGCCACTGTGCCGGTGTGGTGCAAAAGACCGTGAAGGCAATCGATCAAGCGGCGACGGTCGAAGTCGATGTTGCCGCGAAACGCGTCAAGATTACCTCGGAAGTTGACCGCGCGACATTTGCCGATGCGTTAGTCACCGCCGGCTATCCGCCATCCGGCCCTTGGTAGACGGGCTGCTACTCCGCGAATAACACCCCGCCACCCGCCACGCCGTGTGGCCTGGTTTAGTGTGGTTCAATCGGTTGAAACGTGGCGCGGCAGGAGAACCCCATTCGTCCACATATAATTTGCGGGATGAATACGATTAAGTCGCTGTGTCTATTTTGTGGTGCCTCGCCCGGCACCAATCCCGCCTATCGCGACGCTGCAGCCGCATTTGGCACCACGCTCGCCGATCAAAACATTCGCCTCATTTACGGCGGCGGAAGCGTCGGCTTGATGGGCGTGGCAGCCGATGCCTGCCTCGCTGCGGGTGGTGAGGTGGTCGGGGTGATACCGCGCATGTTGATGGAAAAAGAAGTCGGCCACGCGGGGCTGACAAAGATGCATGTGGTTGAAACCATGCACGAACGCAAGGCGCTCATGACAGTACTATCGGACGGCTTTATCGCCCTGCCAGGTGGTTATGGCACGCTCGATGAACTGTTTGAGTCGCTCACTTGGCTGCAACTGGCGTACCACACCAAACCAATCGGGTTGCTTAACGTAAACCACTTCTTCGACGGCCTCATTACGTTTCTCGATCATGCCGCTGACCAACGATTCTTGCGTGACCTACACCGCCAATCGCTACAAGTCGATACTGACCTTGAAACACTCATCGATAAGCTGCGTCAAGCGGAAGCCCCGGACACCGGAAAATGGCTGGATCGTGCAAAACGCGGCGACGCTGCTGTGTAACCACCTTGCGTCGCTAGCCAGCCGGTGTATTTCAATTGCGCCGCTAGACGGTATAGGTCGCCCGGTCAGACTTTGCGACGGGCGCCAGAATCGCCTCAATGCGTTTCTTGAGTGTGCGCGCGGCTTCGTTATCCGGCAAACAGATACCGACGCCGGCCGGTCGGTTACCCGCCGCCTGCGGCGGATTGATCCAGACGACTTTGCCGGCAATTGGAAACTTCGCTGGCTCATCTAAAAACTGCAGAACCAACAGCACGTCGTCGCCCATCTGGTGCGGCTTGGTCGATTGCATAAACAACCCGCCCCCCTTCAACATCGGCATCCACGCCGCATACAACGACGACTTTCCCTTCAGGTTCAAGGAAATCACGCTCGGTCGCTTTGACACGGTCGGCGTATCGTTGGTGAGTGGCGGTGCGGATGACATTGTTATCGAGCTTGGCGCGATGGTGAGGCGGATGATGAGGCGGATGATTGCCGGCTGGAAATAGCTTGCTTATAAGCAATGAAAAGTTGCTCCAACAAGAGTCTGGCATTCAGCGGGTGATTAATCAACCGCCTAGTCTGGCGCAACTCGGTTTCAAAACGAAACACACGTGGCAAATCAATGTTGCGGGAAATTTTTTCCACCTCGCGCGCACGATCACGATGATGGTCGATCTGGCCCAACATACGATGCCGAATCAGATCGTTCGTCCAAGTTTGCATCCAGCCAAGCAAGCTCGGCAAATCTGCCTTCTCAAAATTTTGCGCGCTTAGCACGTAGTCAAAATCTGGTTCCGCCAGTGCCGCCACAAACGCCTGCCGCGCCGACTGGTAGTCGGCATTGCCAAACACAATTGCATCCAAGGGTGCCCCCGCAGCGGCGGCTAGCGCATCTTCTGCCCCAGCCTTCAAACCTTGTGTGGTGTGCCAGCC
>JACMOJ010000085.1 GCA_014378085.1 Burkholderiales bacterium
GCCGAGCGGCTCGGTGGTGACCAATCCCGCAAAGTCCTTGCCGTCATGGGTAAATAGGCCGGGTTTTGCGCCAATAAACGTGAGCGTGTGGTCGGCAACGATGGTCGGCTCATACGCGACACCGGTGTCGGCGTTGAGTCCGCTAGGGACATCGATGGCCAGTACAACGCAGTTGCCCGCAGCACGTTCGGCATTACAAAGCCGGATAACATCGGCGAACGCGCCGGACGGTGGCTTGCCGAGCCCGGTGCCAAATAATCCATCGACGACCACCGCAAAGGTCGACGATTTCGGCCACGCCTTCACCACGGTGCCATGGTTCGCATTGAAGGACGTGTAAGCCTGCTGCGCCGCTTTTTCAGTCCACGCGGGTTCGCCCAATGCGAGTACCGTCACGGATATCTTTGCTTTGCGCAGCGCTTCTGCCGCCACCCATGCGTCGCCGCCATTGTTGCCCGGGCCAGCCAACACCAGTACGGTTGTCGATTGTTGCGGCTTTAACAGTTGCAGCACCATGTCGGCAACGCAGTCTCCAGCGAGCTGCATTAATGCGGTCTTGGGATTGGCCGCCGAATGATCGGCCTCAATTTGTTTGATGACCGCGACGTTATACAAGCATGTGTTCGGCGTGGTCATGGTTTGAGAACCGTGTCGATGGCAGCGGGTAATGATTCTGGGTAGTCGATGCTGTAATGCAGCCCGCGACTTTCCTTACGCAGCATTGCCGAACGCACGATTAGCTCAGCCGTTTGCAACAGGTTTCGTAGTTCAATCAAATCGTTGGTCACACGAAAATTAGCATAGTAGTCATTGATTTCGGATTTGAGTAGATTAATCCGGTGCATGGCGCGCTCGAGGCGCTTGTTGGTACGCACGATGCCAACATAGTCCCACATGAAGCGTCTGAGCTCATCCCAATTATGCGAGAGGATCACCTCTTCGTCGGCGTTAGTCACCCGGCTCTCATCCCAAGGCGGTAGCGCCGGCAGCGCAATTGGCCCGTGCGCCGCGATGTTGGTGTGGACTGCCTCGGCGAACACTAGGCACTCTAGAAGTGAGTTGGATGCGAGACGATTGGCCCCATGCAATCCGGTGCAAGCAACTTCCCCAACGGCATACAAGTGTTCGACTTCCGTTCTGCCGTGCAAATCGGTCACAACACCGCCGCAAGTGTAGTGTGCGGCCGGCACGACCGGGATCGGTTGCTTGGTAATGTCGATACCGAGTGAAAGACACTTCTCGTAAATGTTGGGGAAGTGCTCCTTCAAAAATTCGGGCGACTTGTGTGAGATGTCAAGATGGACAAAATCGAGACCGCGTTTTTTCATTTCAAAGTCGATGGCGCGAGCCACAATATCGCGCGGCGCGAGCTCTGCGCGTTCATCGTGGTCGGGCATAAATCGGTTCCCCGCGCCCTCGTAACCCGGCGGGATCTTGAGTAGCCCGCCTTCCCCGCGCACCGCTTCGGTAATGAGGTAGGACTTCGCTGCCGGGTGGTACAAGCAGGTCGGATGAAACTGCATAAATTCCATATTGGCGACAGCACAACCCGCCCGCCAGGCCATCGCCACACCATCGCCGGTCGCGACATCTGGATTGGTCGTGTAGACATAAACTTTTCCTGCGCCGCCCGTCGCCAACACCGTGGAGCGCGCGCCAATTGTAAGCACTTGGCCGGATAACTTATCTAATACGTAAGCGCCATAACAGCGGTTGATGGATAGATCGCCTAGCCGTTTTGAGGTAATGAGGTCGACGGCAATGCGATGCTCAAGTATTTGGATATTGGGGTGCGACTTAAGCTGCTGCACAAGTGTTTATTGCACTGCGCGCCCAGTGGCATCTGCCGCGTGGACGATACGTCGATGCGAATGGCCGCCTTCGCGCGTCAGGTGTAGTTCGGCCTGATTATCCTCATCCTTGGTAAATGGCACCCCTTGATCAATTAGCCACTGGACTGCCCGTTTGCCGTTTTCCACCACAAACCGCACCGCGTCGTCGTGGCATAGACCTGCGCCGGCGATATGGGTATCACGAATGTGATTTTCCGCAGAGTCACTATCGTCGAGTACAGCGGCAATTCCCCCCTGTGCCCAAGCGCTGGCGGCGTCGAGAAGCTCTCCTTTGGTAAGCAAAGCGACGCGTTGATCGTCGGCAAGGCGTAATGCCAGTGACATTCCCGCCAACCCGGATCCAATGATCAACACATCAAAGTTGGTTTGAAGGCTGACCGGGTGGGTAGCATTGGGCTCGGAACCCGTACCGATGGAGCGAGACATAGACACCTTGGAAGAGGGCGCAGGACTGGCGCAGGACTGGCGCAGTTGGCGGCGCGGGGACACGGCAGGAACTATTTTGGCTGCTTCAGGTCATTAAATACGGCAGCTGGCGCGCGGCATGATTGCACTCTAGTATGACTTTATGACGCAGTGGTCAGTAGCCAGATTGATTTTGTGGCAATCAACAAAATATTTAAAATTCAAGATGTTATGGTGTGTATCGGTTTAAGGAGAGGCTTAATGACAGACTTGACGTTTATAATACCCGACAGTTCACGACTCGCTTCTGGATTGCCGCGCAACGTGTCAGCTGCGCCGCGAGCGAGCCGGGGTTCGCAACCTGATGGCGCGCAGATGGCGAATAGTCCGTCAACCCCACACCTCGCAGCGAATCAGACAGCACAAGGGACCGATGAGAAAGCGTCGATGAGTGATCGAGAGATCGATCAGCAACTAGTGGAGCGGGCGCAGTCAGGTGATAAACGCGCCTTCGAGCTGCTCGTCATCAAGTATCAGCGCAAAGTGGAGAGGTTGCTCTCAAGAATCGTTCGTAACCAAGACGAAATCGAGGATGTGGCGCAAGAAGCGTTCATTAAGGCATACCGAGCGCTAGGGAACTTTCGCGGTGACAGTGCGTTCTACACGTGGCTCTATCGTATTGCGGTAAACACGGCGAAAAATTATCTGATCAGCCAGAGCCGACGCGCCCCGACGTCCACAGAGTTTGACGCGGAAGAGGCCGAGGGCTTTGAAGACGCGACGGGCCTTCGTGATATCGCAACGCCGGACGCGCAATTGATGAGCAAACAAATTGGTGAAATTGTCAACCGCACCATTGATGCCTTGCCAAACGAACTGCGGACCGCGATTACGCTTCGCGAAATCGAAGGTTTGTCGTATGAAGAAATTGCGCAAATCATGGACTGCCCAATTGGCACCGTGCGTTCGCGCATTTTCCGTGCACGTGAAGCGGTCGCTGAGCAATTGCGACCGCAGCTAGGAATTAACAAGGATCGACGTTGGTAGCTTGGGTAGAGGCAGAGGACTTTCGTGGAACCGCAGGGTATAAACAACGAGAACTCCAAATGAGCACACGAAGATTATCGGAGAGTTTGTAATGAACGAAAAAATTTCAGCGTTGATGGATGGAGAGCTTAGTCGCGACGAGGCGACACAAGTGATTCGTGGCTTGGGTTCCGATGTCGAACGGCGTGAAAGTTGGGACCACTATCATCTGATAGGTGAAGCGTTGCGTGGTGCAACGTCGGGTGAAGTGACCAGACGGCAACATTGCGCGGCGGCTATTTTCGCCAAACTTGCCGCGGAGCCTACGTTATTGTCACCAATATCGATCAAAGCCGCACCGGTCGATAAGCGCACGCGCATGGCGCTTGCCATGGCGGCTTCTGTGGTGACGGTGTCGGCAATTGCCATTGTGGCATTCAAGCAGCAAAACGGTACGGTTGCCTCGGTGCAACTGGTACAGCAAGTCGCGCCAAGGCCAGTTGCCGTCGCGCCTAACGCGGCCGAGGTGCGGGTTAACGATTACTTGGCGATACATCGACAGTTTATGAACCCCGACGCATTTCAGGCTGCATCCGCGCGGCGCGAAGCTGGTCGCTAGCACCCTGCGAAATGAGTGAGGCACCCGCAAAAAATGAATCATCGAATATGTCGGGAATATTGATTGTGAATCTTCTGGCAGTAACAGTGACGCAACACCGGTCCAAGTTGGTCTTATCGCTAGCTGCGCTTGTGCTGTGCGTTGTCGTCGCCTCGCCCACGGCAGTGGTGGCACAGCCCAAGAATGCGGAGGAGTGGCTTGAACGAATATCCAAGTCGGCGCGGGAGTTACCGTATACGGGGGTTTATCTTCATCAGACTCCCGAAGGCTCAAACGCGTCGCGTATTACCCACCTTGTAGACAAACAAGGCAACGAGCATGAAAAGCTCGAAATGTTGGATGGCCCTCTGCTTGAAGTGATTCGACGCAATGAAGAAATGTTTTGCTACCACCCCGACCAGAAAACAGTGCGAGTGGATAAACGTTCCACCGGGCGCTTTTTTCCGTCGTTGATATCTGGTTCTCCCGGCAGCATTATCGACAATTACAAAGTGAAGCTTGGCACAATTGAGCGTGTGGCGGGACATGACTGCCAGTGGGTAGTGCTCGAACCGCGAGACAGCATGCGTTATCTGCAAAAGCTATGTGCGGAGTTGGGCACAGGTTTGCTGCTACGGGCGAAGCTCTTCAACGAACGAAATCAATTGCTAGAACAATTTATGTTTACGCAAGTTGATGTCAGCGGCGCAGTTTCGCGGCAGGACATCCGTTCGCGTTGGGAAAAATCTGCTGGCTGGCAGAAAGATTACTCGGTCAAGGACGGTTTGAAATCTGCGGACACTGGTTGGCAAGTGGGGAACCTGCCGCCAGGGTTCAAGAAAGTCATGGAAATGGTACGAAACCTGTCTGGCCGTAAAGAGCCGGTCGCACATCTTGTCTACTCCGATGGCTTGTCGAACGTGTCGGTGTTCGTTGAGAGTAATGGTGGCAACGTGGTGCAGACAAGTAGCAAGGCAAGTGACGACGGTCCGATTAGTGTGTCGATCCGACCCGTCGGAGATTTTCAAGTTACGGTCATGGGGGAAGTTCCGGTTGGTGCGGTGCAAGCCATCGCGGAAAGCGTTTCACGCCGACGTTAATCGTTTTACGGTAGGGTATTTATTAAGTGTCGTTCGCCGGGGTGACCCGGCGATTCAACTTGGAAGAAAGAAAATATGTCAAAACGTTTCGCCTCATTGCACGTGCCAGCCGCCACCATGTTTGGCGCAGGCATCCTTTTTTTCGCATTAATAGCCGCACAGCCAGTCGCCTTCGCGCAGAGTAGCGGTGCTAGCCGTGGTGTGATGTTGCCGGACTTTTCCGAGCTCGTGGAGAAAGAGGGCGCGTCTGTGGTGAACGTTAGCACTAAGGCACGAGCTGGCGCCCGCGGGGCTGCTGGCCCCGAAGACAACGAACAGTTGTACGAATTTTTCCGTCGGTTTATGCCGCCGGAGGCGATACCGCAGCCAAGACAGGGCCCGCAAACGCCACAATCGCCGCAAAACCCGCGCCGCACTCCGCGTGCACCAAGCGTGCCAAACTCCACGCCCGAAACGCCTTTACGTGATGTTGGGCTGGGTTCAGGGTTTATCATTTCAAGCGATGGCTATGTCATCACCAACCGGCATGTTGTGTTGATCGATGGCGGTATGGATGAGCGCGGACGGCCAGCGCCACCGAAGTTTGCCGACGAAGTGACGGTCACCCTTACCGATAAGCGCGAGTTTAAGGCCAAGGTCATCGGCGCAGACGACAGAACGGACGTCGCTGTTTTAAAGATTGAGGCGACCGGGCTGCCAAAGGTGAATATCGGTAATTCCGACAAGTTGAAAGTTGGTGAATGGGTGCTTGCGATCGGTTCACCGTTCGGCTTTGAAAACACGGTGACCGCTGGCATTGTCAGTGCGAAGTCACGCGACACCGGCGATTTAGCGCCTTTTATCCAGACCGATGCGGCGGTGAATCCTGGCAATTCTGGCGGGCCGTTGTTTAGTACACGTGGCGAAGTGGTTGGCGTGAATTCGCAAATTTTTACGGGAACCGGCGGCTACATTGGAATTTCGTTTGCCATTCCAATCAACACGGTAATGGAAGTGGCCAACCAACTCATGAAAACCGGCAAAGTCCGCCGAAGCCGCATCGGTATCGAGCTCGATCCGACACCATTCTCCGAGGATCTCGCGGAAGCACTTGGGCTGCCGAAAAAAGATGCTGGCGTCATGGTGGCGCGCATTGAGGCAGACACGCCGGCCGACAAAGCCGGATTGAAAGCCCGTGACGTCATCCAGAAGGTTGATGGCAAGGCCGTCAAGTCGATCGTAGACATACAACGCATCATTTTCCCGAAGGTGCCTGGAACCAAGGTGGCCTTATCGATCTGGCGCAGTGGCTCGGTCAAAGAAATTACGCTCCCCGTCATGGAAGCTCCCGAAGATCCGAATGCGCCGCGCGTCCAACGGGCAACGCCGACGCCACCAAAAGCGGATAGTCAGGCCAAGCCCACCTTGAAACCGAATCGCCTTGGTCTGCTCGTCGAAGAGGTTGATGAAGACGACCGGAAGTCGATGTCGATTACCTCGGGAGTTATCATCACCGACGTCGCTGGTCCTGCGGCAAAAGTGGGGCTGCGAGCCGGTGACGCCATCTTGGCCCTCAACACGACGGAGATCAAATCGCCAGCACAGTTCGATGAGTTAGTGGCCAAGCTTGACGATAAAAAGCCGGTGGCGTTGTTGGTGAAGCGCGAAGATGCACCAGCAAGGTACTTAACCTTGAGGCCGGATGCAAAGTAATGCGATTGACGCTAATCGGGCGTCGCTACTGCCACCTTTGCGACGATATGCGCGCCGCGGTGGCGGTGGCGGTGGCCGGTGAGGACGGCCTTGGGCTAGCGCCAGAGGTCGTGGAAATTGACCTAGACGAGCATCCGCTGCTAGAAGATCGCTACACCGAATGGGTGCCAGTTTTGCTGCTAGGGGAGCCCGAAACGGGTATAGAAATCTGCCACTATCACTTCGACGCCGCCAGGTGGGCCGCTATCACTGGTCTGTCGGCGCCGTTTCATAGAATGGCGGCGACTCGTAATTGACCCTGTATTGGGCTAAAATTTAAGGCTGTTCTGCTTCGGCGATGAACAAGGGCACCTACGGGTGCCTTCGTTCGTAACGGCCTCCGCAATTCGCAGTGTCGAACTCGACCACTCAGCGACAATCTCTGCACCACTGGCTTCTGCCCATCATGAATCACATACGTAATTTCTCGATCATCGCCCACATCGACCATGGGAAGTCCACCTTGGCTGACCGCATTATCGAACGGTGTGGAGGATTGTCGTCGCGAGAAATGGAATCGCAAGTGCTCGACTCGATGGAGCTCGAGCGCGAACGAGGCATCACCATCAAGGCGCAGACTGCCGCGTTAACCTACAAGGCGCGTGATGGTCAAACCTATCAACTGAACTTGATCGATACCCCCGGTCACGTCGATTTTTCGTATGAAGTCTCGCGCTCGTTATCCGCATGCGAAGGTGCATTGCTGGTGGTGGACGCGTCGCAGGGCGTCGAGGCGCAGACGGTGGCGAATTGCTACACCGCAACCGATTTGGGCGTTGAGGTATTTCCGGTACTGAACAAGATCGACCTGCCTTCGGCTGACCCCGAGCGGGTGGTGGATGAAATTGAGGACATCATCGGCATCGAGGCACACGATGCGGTTCGCTGTAGCGCCAAGACCGGTGTCGGCATCGATGACGTGATCGAAACGGTAATCGCGCGGGTTTCCCCGCCAAAAGGTGATCCAGCCGCGCCATTAAAGGCGCTGATCATCGACTCCTGGTTTGATAACTACGTGGGTGTGGTCATGCTGGTACGCGTGGTGGATGGCGTGTTAAAGCCGAAGGACAAGATTTTATTGATGGCAACGGGTGCGCAGCACCTTTGCGAACAGGTCGGGGTGTTTGCGCCGAAGTCACAACCGCGGCCTGATCTGAAAGCAGGGGAGGTTGGCTTTGTCATCGCGGGCATCAAAGAACTAAAGGCGGACAAGGTCGGCGACACAATCACGCTGCAAGACCGCACCGCCACGGCCGCGTTGCCCGGCTTTAAAGAAATCAAGCCGCAGGTGTTTGCGGGTCTCTATCCGGTGGAATCAAACCAGTACGACGGTTTGCGCGACGCATTGACCAAGTTGCAGTTAAACGACGCAAGCCTACGTTTTGAACCGGAGACCTCTCAAGCGTTGGGATTCGGTTTTCGCTGCGGCTTCCTTGGGCTGTTGCACATGGAAATCGTGCAAGAGCGTTTGGAGCGTGAATTCGATCAGGAGTTGATTACCACCGCGCCAACGGTAATCTATCAAGTGCTACAGATGGACAACACGTTGATGGAAATCGAAAATCCGTCGAAGCTACCAGAGCTTTCTAAGATCCAAGAGATTCGTGAACCGATCATTACTGCAACCATGATGATGCCGCAGGAATACGTGGGGTCGGTCATTATTCTGTGTAATCAGAAGCGTGGTGTGCAGGTGGATATGCAGTATCACGGCCGACAGGTCATCCTGACCTACCTAATGCCGATGAATGAAGTGGTAATGGATTTCTTCGACAAATTGAAGTCGGTATCCCGCGGTTACGCGTCGCTCGACTACGAGTTTAAGGAATACCGCACCTCGGATTTGGTCAAACTAGATATCCTGATCAACGGCGACAAAGTCGACGCGTTATCGTTGATTGTGCACCGTGCGAATAGTCAGTACCGTGGCCGAGAGCTCGCTGCCAAAATGCGTGAATTGATCCCCCGCCAGATGTTTGACGTGGCGGTGCAGGCGGCGATCGGTGCCAACATCATCGCGCGTGAAAACATCAAGGCACTGCGCAAAAACGTGATCGCCAAGTGTTACGGCGGCGATATTTCGCGCAAACGTAAGCTGTTGGAGAAACAAAAGGCGGGCAAAAAACGCATGAAGCAGGTCGGTAACGTAGAAATCCCCCAAGAA
>JACMOJ010000086.1 GCA_014378085.1 Burkholderiales bacterium
ACCAGGGCCACGCTCCGCTCTTGCAGCAGCCACAGCGCGTACGCCGCAAACGCGACCAGCGCCACGCTGCCGGAATGGCCGTCAATGCCGTCGATCATGTTCATGGCGTTGATCACACCGATGACAGCGATTACCGACACGGGCACAACGAAATACCATAAGCCAATGGGCCGAAAGCCGACAAGACTGCCAATGGTGTTGAGCTGCACGCCAGCGACATACACCATCACCAACGCCGCGACCGCCTGACCGACAAACTTTGGTAGCGGAGAGATTTCATGCATGTCGTCGGCCACGCCTACCGCCATGATAATAATGATGCTCAGTGCCAGTGGCCACGCGTAATCCGCTGGCGCGAGCCCCAACCCGACCGCGGCGGCGAGTGCCACAGCAAGCCCGCCGATAAGCGGGGTGGTGGAGGCGTGCTCCTTCCGGCCACCCGGATGATCGATCAATTTCATACGCGGGGCGATACGAATCAGCAGCAACGCAATGGCGAGGGCTGCGAGAAACGACGCAATAAAGATAACGAATGAGTGCATGGGGTGTCTGCCGCGATTCGTATTATGGTTTGCTTGGGGCAGGGGAGATGTATTAAGTACAAGCTACTATTGTACGGTCAGATATACCGCTGGCAGCAACGTAATCAGGTCGGCCTTGCCCGACGCGCAAAAGTAGATCAGGCCGTGTCCATGCTGCGACCTACAAACGCCAAAGCTTAAAACCCAGCGCAGCCACCGCGTCCCGGTCAAGCGCTGACTTCACGTCAATCACAACACCACCCGGCTTAAGCGTGTGTAGCAACGCCTGCAGGCCCAGATCGAGGTAGTGTTTGTGTGCAACCGCAACAACAATCGCATCGGCCTTCGGTAGCGCGGACCATTCCGCCAGCGATTCGCCGTAGTGCTCATGTGCCTCGGCTGAAGACGCGTATGGATCGTGAATGACAACCGACTGCCCAAACTCGCGCAGACCGGTAATGATATCGATGACTTTTGAATTTCGCAGGTCGGGGCAATTTTCCTTAAACGTCATGCCCAACACGTTGACGTTGCCGCTGCTCAGCTTCCCAAATGCGGCAACCATACACTTAATCGTTTGCTGCGCGACATAGCCGCCCATGCTGTCGTTAATGCGGCGGCCTGCAAGAATCACCTCAGCGTGGTGGCCGAATTTTTCGGCTTGGTATGTCAGGTAGTAGGGATCAACCCCGATGCAGTGGCCACCCACCAAGCCGGGTTTGAACTTCAAGAAATTCCACTTGGTGCCAGCCGCATCGAGCACTTCTTTTGTATCAAGCCCCATGCGGTTGAAGATAATCGCGAGCTCATTCATGAGTGCGATGTTCAGATCGCGTTGGGTGTTCTCAATGACCTTTGCGGCCTCAGCCACTTGGATGCTGGAGGCGCGGTAAACCCCGGCGGTCACAACACTTTCGTAAGCCGCGGCGACGCGATCTAATGTAGACGCGGTATCGCCCGAAACCACCTTCGTAATCTTTGCGAGTGTGTGTTCCTTATCACCGGGGTTGATACGTTCCGGTGAGTACCCCACAAAAAAATCGTGTTTCCATTTTTTCCCAGAGGCTCGCTCTAACTCAGGAATACACACCTCTTCCGTCGCGCCGGGATAGACGGTGGATTCATACACAACAACCGCACCTGCCTTTAGGTAGGGGCCGATCGCGCGGCTCGCGGCGAGCAGTGGGCCAAAATCCGGCAGGCGCGCGTCGGTCACCGGCGTGGGCACGGCTACGATGATGATGTCCGCACCCTTGAGATCAGCAGCGCTTGACGTGTACGTAAGGCTGCTCGCTGATTGAAGTTCGGATGGCGAGACTTCGCCGGTGGGGTCGGTGCCCTGACGATAACTTTCGATTTTTGCGGCGGAAACACCGAAGCCAATCGTGGTGCGAACACGCCCAAATGCCACCGCGAGCGGCAGCCCCACATACCCAAGCCCTACGATACCGATGGTTTGGTCTTTCACTGCTGCTCCCTAGATGGAAACTTCTAAAAACTCTGTCGTACCGGCGAACAACCACAAGGGTTGCGCCGGGCCGGTATCCAAGTTTTTTTAAGTAATTGATACTGCTAGAAAACTTGGGCCCCCGCCCGGCGCAACCCTTGTGGTTGTTCGCGGGAGCGGGGGCTTTTTTTATTATTCATATTCAGTTGCCGAATCAATAGAATTGCCCAGATCATAAAGACGCCGGCTGGTGAGGCTATTCGAGCAAAAATGTCTGAAGATGCCCGTCAATATTGGTGTTTGAAGATTAGTAAATTCCAGTTACCCCAACGCTGTCGCCCCTTGTGCATGCAGGCCATCATGCCCTCGAATTCTATCGATACATGAATGCAGCACGGAGTCAGATTGCAAGTGCCCATCCTCACAGTCGTTCGGCAGCGAAAATGTTTGAACCTGCCACCACACAAAAACTGTCTTCCCGGCGCAGGCCGGGATCCAATTTATTATCGTTGCTGGCGTTGCAAACTTGGTTCCCGGCCCGGCGCAACCCTTGTGGACGTTCGCTGGAATGACGGCAATTTAGGGGTCTTTAGAAGTTCCCTATAGGTAAATTCCGACTTCCCCACCACTGTCGCCCCGGCGAAGGCCGGGGCCCAAGTTTGCCAGCAGGATCAATAACTCATAAATCATTGGTATCAGACCGGCGCAACCCTTGTGGTTGTTCGCTGGCACGGCGAAGTTTTTGGAAGTCCCCGAAAATTACTACACCTTGTAATAGCCCCGATACCACTCAACAAAACGCGCGACTCCATCTTCAATGCTTGTGTTCGGGCGGAAGCCGGTGTCGTGTGAAAGCCGCGAGACGTCTGCCGCAGTGGCGCGGACGTCGCCCGCCTGCATCGGCATCATGTTCATTTGTGCCTTCATGCCAAGCGCCGACTCGATGGCGGAAATGTAGCGCATCAGCGGCACCGGCTCACTGTTACCAATGTTGTAAAGGCGATAGGGCGCGTAGCTGGTCGCCGGGTTAGGCGTATCCCCCGACCAAGTGGGGTCTGGCGTGGCGGGCTGATCAACCAAGCGCAGTACACCCTCAACGATGTCATCAACAAAGGTGAAGTCTCGCACCATGTTACCGTTGTTGAATACATCAATCGGCTTGCCAGCGAGGATCGATTTTGTAAACAAAAAGAGTGCCATATCCGGACGGCCCCACGGACCGTATACCGTGAAGAAGCGCAGGCCGGTGCAGGGCAGCCCGTAGAGACTCGCATAGCTGTGGGCCATCAGCTCGTTCGCTTTTTTGGTTGCTGCGTACAACGCAACCGGATGATCGACTGTATTCGATTCTGCAAACGGCAGTGCAGTATTGGCGCCGTACACAGAGCTTGAGGAAGCAAACAAAAGATTGGCGACTTTTGCATGCCGGCAGCCCTCAAGAATATTCATGAAGCCATTGATGTTTGCCTCGATGTAGGCATATGGGTTGGTAATCGAATAACGCACACCGGCTTGTGCGGCCAGATTCACCACAACATCAAATTGGTGGACGGCAAATACGGCCTCCATTGCCTGGCGGTCGGCAATATCTTCCTTAATGAACGTGAAGGCCGCGTGCCCCTGTAACTTTGCGAGTCGCGCTTCTTTTAGGCTGACTTCGTAATAGTCGCTGAGGTTATCCACGCCGACGACGGTGTCGCCGCGGCCCAGCAGGCGCAAGGCAAGGAAATGGCCGATGAAGCCGGCAGCGCCGGTGATGAGTATTTTCATAAAGTTATTTTAAGCTGAAGAAACTGGTGCGGTGGCTAGCGCCGCCGCGTAAATCGCAAGCGTCTCACGGATGACTTTCTCCTCAGAAAATTCATGTTCTGCAATTTCACGTGATCGCTTTCCCATCTTTGCGCGAAGTGCGGGGTCATCGGCAAGCGTGGCGATTGCGGCCGCCAACGCGCTGGAATCTTTTGCCGGCACCAGTATGCCGTTGTCGCCATCGCGACAGATTTCCCGACAACCAGGGACGTTTGTTGCAATGATAGGGAGCCCACAAGCCGCAGCTTCTAGCAGGCTGCGCGGTGTGCCCTCGCGGTAGCTTGGTAACGCCGCTATGTGTGCGGCCCCGAGCAGGAGTTGCACGTCATCCCTGTGGCCAAGAAATTCGACGGCGCCTTCCGATGCCCACCTGCTTACCTCGGTCTCAGAAAAAGAGGATGGATTGCCCTCGTCTGCCGAGCCTGCAATCTGAATGCGAAGTGATGGATGTGTGGACTTGAGCAGTCGGGCAGCTTCTACTAACTCCACAACGCCTTTCTCACGGAGTAGGCGGCCGACCATCAACACCGTGACTGGTGGTGGTAACGCATTGGCCAACGGAACGAAGCGGGAGGTGTTGACGCCCGACCCACGAATCAAGTGCGTCGCAGCGGTTGCGACTAGGCGCCGTCTTTGAAACTCTTTTAAGTCATCTGGATTCTGGAAAATAACTTGCGACTTTCGGAGCGCATAGCGGTACGCGAGGGTGAGAGCAGGCCGCAACACAGCAGTCTTGATTGTGTTGGTGGTAAAAACATGGCCCATCCCTGTTACCGCTGAAACAGTAGGTATACCCAGCCGAGCTGCTGCGATGCCGCCGTATAGGACACACTTGATTGTGAAATGGTGTGCCAAGTCGGGTGCGATCATTCGATAGAGATCGGTTAACTTGTTTAGGGTTCGCAACTCGGCAACGGGGTTCGTACCTTTGCGCGCAAAATCAAACGCGTACCAGGTAAAGCCAAGCGCGCGTAGCTTTTCTCCGTATGCGCCTGACGGTGAAACTAGAACGACGTCTTCGCCGCGGGCACGAAGACTTTGCGCGAGCGGCAAGCGAAAGTTGTAGAGGTACCAATCGGTATTGGCGAATAGGACAACTCTCACGCGCGATGAACGTTTTGAATCATTCGATCACTAGGCCGCGGGCGGCTGGACGAATTGCGCAGGGCCGTCCTCAGCAATACGCAGCAACCATGCCTTGACTGCGGTGGCGGGAACCACAGTTTCCCGCGTATTAGCGACGGCACTTGGCATCTTGCCAGAAAGAAAAGCGAGAGAGCCCTCTGGGATGTGATAGCCAGTGCCGGCGTCAATGTCGACGGCCTGAATACCTGCGCTTTCCCACGGTATGTCGACTCCGTCGAGGGTAAATTTGCCGGCCTCGATTGCTTTTCGTTTGGTTGTTGCGACAGTAATGCTCAACGTTGTGCCGATTTCTTGAACCCTGACAAAGGACTCGCCGAGTG
>JACMOJ010000087.1 GCA_014378085.1 Burkholderiales bacterium
CGAGCATCTCAAGGAAATCTACGGTGGCGAGGACTGGCTCGAGTGAGTAATCGAGGCGCAAAGCGAGACTCACAGCGCGCCACACTCCGCGCCCCTCCCACATCGCGCGTCGCCTTTGTTCCAAACTGGCCTCTCCGTATCGGCTTCATCTTGCTGGCGATTTACGTGGTTTGGGCGATGGGCCAGCTCGACGTGACCTGGGCGAGGTTTATCGACGGTCTTACAGCGGGGCAAAAATTCCTTGGACGAATGTTTCCACCGAACTTCAGCAGCGAAAAGGTGGAGATGATCACCAAAGGCTTGCTCGAAAGCGTTCAGATCGCGGTGATCGCGACCGTCATCGGCATTGCACTATCGCTACCGATTGGACTACTCGCGGCGCGCAATCTGATGCCGGCATGGATCGTATGGCCGGCGCGGGCGCTCATCGCGGTTTGTCGCTCGTTTCATGAGGTCGTGATCGCCATCATTTTTGTTAAAGCGGTGGGTTTCGGTGCTATTGCCGGGATCGGCGCATTGGTGGTTGGATCAATTGGCTTTATCTCCAAACTCTTTGCCGAAGCCATCGAAGAAATTTCGCCGAAACAAGTTGAAGCGGTGCGCGCCTCCGGTGCGGGCTTTTTTGGCGTTCTCATTTACGGCGTCATCCCCCAGGTGTTTTCGCGCTTTCTCGGTTTTGCTTCCTACCAGTTCGATTCCAACCTTCGTCATTCGACCATGATCGGCATCGTTGGTGCCGGTGGTATTGGCGGCAGCTTGTTCTCCGCATTTCAGCGATTTGACTACGACTTTGTCTGTGCGATCCTGCTATCCATCATCGCGCTCATCGTTGTGGCCGAAGTCCTTTCCAACTATGTCCGCGCTTTATTCAACGACAACCTCGCGTTGCTCGACTACTTGCGCAACCGACGTGTGAGCAAGTTATCGCGGGGAAAATCTGCCACGCTGGGGGCCTCATGAATGCCACCGCCCAGCGCCAGTGGGTGCGCTTCACGCCGGAGCAGCGGCTGCTGCGATTTGCGTTTTACTTCGCCTCGGTCGCCGCGGTCGTTTTTTCGCTGAAGAACATCGAAGTCATTCCCGAATTTCTCTACGACGCACCGGAACAACTTGCCGACTTCTTCCAACGTATGTGGCCAATGGATACGGCGTACTACCAAAAGTCGGTACAGGCGGCGCTGATTGAAACGCTCAACATCGCCACGCTCGGCACGTTGTTATCACTCACGATGTCGATCCCGGTTGGCATCATGGCCGCACGCAACGTCGTGCCGATCAAGCCGCTTAACATGCTCGCCCAGCTCATTCTTGTGTCGAGTCGCTCGGTCAACACGCTGGTGTGGGCGCTGCTATTTATCGCTATTTTTGGGCCGGGCGCGATGGCTGGGACGATGGCGATCGCATTTCGCTCGATTGGTTTTGTCGGCAAGTTACTCGGCGAAGCGCTGGAGGAAGCGAATCGCGGCCCGATCGATGCGCTCACGGCGACCGGCGCGCCGAAGGCGTCAGTCTTTTTGAAAGGCTATTGGCCGCAGGTGATGCCGTCGTTTGTATCCATCGCGCTGTTTCGGTGGGACATTAACGTGCGCGAGTCGGCCGTGCTCGGCTTAGTCGGGGCCGGCGGCATCGGCATGGCGATGGATACCGCGATGAATTTGTTTCGCTGGGATCAGGTGGCCGTCGTGTTGTCCACAATCTTTATTGTGGTGATCATTGCAGAGATTGCGGTCAGCGCCATCCGGCGTCGAATTATCTGATAACTCTAATAGGGACGGGCGTTTTCAGACGTTTTTGCTCGAAACTGCCCGTCGATAGGCGAGTTTCACTTATGGGAACTTCTAAAAACTCTGTCGTACCGGCGAAGGCCGGTATCCAAGTTTTATAAGTAACTGATACTGCTGGCAAACTTAGGCCCCGGCCTTCGCCGGGGAGACAATGTTGTGGTTTTTAGAAGTTCCCTTATGACGGGGGCTTCACCACATTCAAACTAATCGGCGCTTGCGGGACAAACGCGTCGATCTCGACCGCCTCGTAACGGACTTCCAGAATGTCGAGCTCTTCGCGGCCACCCGGCGCGTACAGCACCACCATGTCCCCCTCGCGCGCTTTCATGAGCGCGCGCGCCAGCGGTGAAATCCACGTGATGTAGTTGCGTGATAAATCAAGCTCATCGATGCCGACAATCGTAACGGTTTTCTCAAGCCCAGCGGCGTTTGAATAAACCACGGTCGCACCAAAAAAAACACGTCCAGCCAGGTCTTCGTCGCGCGGCGTGAGCGGATCAACCACCTCGGCGTTATCGAGACGCTTGGTCAGAAAGCGGATGCGCCGATCAATTTCGCGCAGGCGCTTCTTACCGTATTGATAATCCGCGTTTTCAGATCGGTCACCGTTCTTTGCCGCCCAAGATACGGCGGATGTGACTGCCGGACGCTCGCGGTCGAGCAGGTAACGCAACTCTTCACGCAAACGTTGGTGACCGCCGGGTGTAATGTAGTTTTTTGCGCCATCGGGGATCGGCGCACCGTTGCCCGCGCTGCCGATTTCATCGTCATCGTCGTCTGCGTCGTTTTCTTTGGTAAAAGCTTTACTCACTTGGCTTTACTCACTTGGCTTTGCTCATTGGGCTTTGCTCATTGGGCTTTGCTCACTCGGCTCTGATGTATGTGTGCGCCACCGCACGGATCGTTAACACCTTACCACGCCAGACTACACTCTTTGACAGACTAAGAGGCACGGCTAGATTCACATGCGTTGATCAACATCAAAGCCCGCTGCCGCGTCGCGCCTAACATAAGCTCACCGTCACCTCGTAAGGAGTTGCATCATGTTCAAGTCCATTCTTGTCCCAGTCGATGGCAGCAAGTTATCCCTGAAAGCGCTGATTTACGCGAGCAAACTCGCATCCACCAGTGGCGCAAGGTTAACGGTAATGACTGCGCTTCCCGAGTTTCCGACCATGATCGGCGGCGAGGGTTATATGGTTGCGCCATTTTCGACCAAACACTGGGACGATATGATTCAAAAGCGCGCTGACGCGATCAAAGCCCGTACGACCAAACAATTAAAAGACGCACCGTATGAATTTACCTCCGTCACCTCAGATCACCCTCACGATGCCATCATTAGTGTGGCGAAAAAGCGCAAATGCGATTTGATTGTGATGGCGTCGCACGGTCGCCGCGGCTTGTCGGCTTTGCTACTCGGCAGCGAGACCACCAAAGTACTGACGCATTCAACCGTTCCTGTATTGGTTTGCCGCTAGCCAACGACGAGGACAATGACCCACTAGAGTGCGATGCGGCCGAACGGACGTAATACGGTTCAACGGGCGTCATGTGGAGCAACGGGTGCAATGCGGCCTGATGGGTGCAATGCGGCTTAACCGGTGTGATGCGGCCTAACGGGTGTGATGCGAATAGATTTCGCGCAACCCGGCAAGATCTTGCAGGCGAACATATTTTTGATCTACCGCGATCAATCCATCAGCTTGGAACCTGGAGAACAGGCGGCTGACCGTCTCGAGCTTCATACCAAGATAGCTGCCAATCTCTTCTCGCGTCATGCGCAAATTGAACTCAAGCGGCGAATAGCCGCGCGCGTTGAGCCGCTGCGAAAGATTGAGCAAAAATGCGGCGAGCCGCTCTTCCGCACGCATCACGCCGAGCAGCATCATGACGCCACTCTCGCGGACAATTTCACGACTCATCACTTTGTGAAAATGCCGTTGCAGCGATGGCACCTCCACCGAAAGCCTTTCCAGCTGTGTATAGGGGATGGTGCAGATCTCACTGGCTTCGAGCGCAATCGCATCACACGCGTGCTCATCATGACTAATGCCATCCATGCCCAAAATTTCGCCCGCCATCGAAAACCCGGTGACTTGGTCGCGGCCGTCTTGGGTGGTCACACGCGTCTTAAAAAATCCGCTGCGGACGGCGTAAATCGCATCAAAGGGCGTACCCGCGCGGTACAGCGCATCGCCGCGCTTTAACTTCTTACGCACATAGACCAAATGATCAAGCTTTTCAATTTCGTCATGCGAAAGCCCCGCCGGAAGGCAAATTTCCCGCAGATTGCAATTGCCGCACGCGGTCTTAAGTGCACCCAGATCTAGCGCTACATTTGCGGTGTTCATCATTGTTGACATGGCATTCGAATGGCTGGCGATCTAGAAATGGGGAATGCGGCTCGTTTGTGCCACGTGCGTTTGATCCACGTCAACACCGGCACCAACCACCACGCCATCATTGTACCCAAGCTAGGCGTCATTGCCGCCGCCACCGCCAACGCACGTCACCGCAACCGCAACCGCTAGGATGGAAATCCCGATGAGTCCACTCGCCAAATACCACCAACCCAGCGCCGATCTGGTGCTAGACACCGACCTGATTCGTCGTCATGACCGTAGCGGCCCGCGTTATACGTCCTACCCGACGGCGGATCGATTTATCGAAGCGTTCACCGCAGATACCTACGCACAATCTCTCAGCCAGCGCCCACTGCGCGACGGCAATGCACCGATGTCGTTGTACGTGCATCTGCCGTTTTGCGACACGATCTGCTTCTATTGCGGCTGCAACAAAATCACCACCCGTGACCATGGCCGCAGCGCCAAGTATCTGCGGTATCTCGGCCGTGAGGCAGCCCTCACCGCGTCGAAGATGTCGGGCGGACGACGCGTCGAGCAATTGCATTTAGGTGGCGGCACGCCGACGTTTCTATCGTCAGAAGAACTTACCCAGCTCATGCACGTGCTGTCGCAGCATTTTGAGCTTGCGGGGGGCGAATACTCCATCGAGATTGATCCTCGCACCGCTGACGCAGAAAAGATGGCCACTTTAGGCAAGCTGGGCTTCAATCGCATTAGCGTCGGCGTGCAAGACTTCGATCCTGCGGTCCAAAAGGCGGTAAATCGCATCCAGTCGGAGGAAGAAACCGTCGCCGTCATCGACGCCGCTAGACGCCACGGTATGAATTCAGTAAACATCGATTTGATTTATGGTTTGCCAAAGCAACACGTCATCGGCTTCGGTCACACGTTAGACCGCGTCATCGCGCTCAAACCGGACCGAATTGCGTTGTATAGCTATGCGCACCTGCCGACCATCTTCAAACCGCAACGACGCATTTTGTCCGCCGACCTGCCGACCGCCGAGGCAAAGTTTCAGATCATGCTGCTCGCGATTCGTCGCTTAACCGACGCGGGCTACGTCTACATTGGCATGGATCACTTTGCATTGCCACATGACAGCCTCGCGGTAGCCGCGCGCAAGGGATTGTTACATCGTAATTTCCAAGGGTATTCCACACAACCCGATTGTGACCTTGTGGCGCTCGGCATATCGTCGATCAGCAAAGTAGGGCCAAGTTATAGCCAGAACGTCAAAACGCTGGATGAATATTACGATTGCCTTGATCGCGGCGAGCTACCGACGCTACGTGGCATCGAGCTGACTTCCGATGATTTACTTCGCCGCAGCGTCATTCAGTCGTTAATGTGTCAGTTTGAGTTATCCATTGCAGCCATCGAAGAGGCCTACCTGATCAATTTTAAGCAATACTTCCAGCGCGAGAGTGCGGCCCTTGAGGCGTTAAGTGTCGAGGGCCTCATTGAATGGGACGGCGAATGGATTACGGTTACACCGCGCGGGCGTATCATGGTCCGTGCGGTAGCAATGATATTTGATCGTCATCTACAGCATGATCGGCAACGCGCCACATTCTCGAAGCTGATCTAACCTGTTGACTCGCTAGGAGTAACCATGGGACTAGAATTAGCCCCAGCTTCACTAGTCGGTTTGTTCGGCGCTTTTTTAGCGGCCCTTACCACCGGCTTTCTCGGTAGCCTGCATTGCGTCAGCATGTGCGGGGCGACGATTGCGAGCGCCATGGGTAGTAGGGGTAATAGGGCTAATGGGGGTGACGGAGGTTACGACAACGGCGGCAATCGCGATGGCCAAGCAGGCAGCGGTATTCGTCAAACCCGTCCAATTGTGCTGTCGCCATCCGTCACAATGGGGCCGCAATTACCTACGCTGTCGGTAGTCGCGGCAGCTAGTGGTATGACTCTAACGCCAGTGACTCGCGTGTTTGGCGTCACCACACTCGCCACGATGCGCGCCAGTTTGGCGTTCAACGCTGGGCGAATTCTGAGTTATGTCGTGGCCGGTGCCCTAGTTGCTGGTATCTCGGGCTCTCTCGCCGAGCGTTTAGTCATCAATGATCTGACCCCGCTTCGGCTGCTTTTCTACATCTTTGGTCAGTGTGTCGTCATCGCCACGGGTTTTTATATCGCCGGCGTGACCAAGTTTCTCGCCCCGCTGGAGCGCGCCGGTGGCTGGATTTGGCAGCGCCTACAACGGTGGGTGGCGCCGCAGCTTCAACGTCATTTCCGCAACGGCCAAGCGAGACCGTTCGCATTTGGTGCCCTGTGGGGTTGGATACCTTGCGGGCTGGTCTATGGAACGCTCGCCACTGCCATGTCGAGCGGTAGCGCAGAAAGTGGTGCGCTCATCATGATGGGATTTGGCTTAGGCACCTTGCCGGCGATGTTTATGGCAGGGGCAGCGGCGGTGCCACTTCGACGACTGGCGCAACGGCCGCGCGTGCGGCTTGCCGCAGGTGCCGTTGTTATCGGGTTGGGGTTATTTGGGCTGTCACGTGCAACACAACTCGCCGACTTTGCCGCGCTGGCCCAGCTCTGCCTTAGTGTGATTTGAGAACGCGAGGCTGACAATGAACGCGCGCGCCGACGACTCCGCTACCCTTTTTTTGGACGCCCTCACCAGCGCCAAGGCCGTAGCCAGCCACCCAGCAGCGACTGCCATCGCTTGCTTTCATTGCGGATTGGATGTGCCGCACGATGCCGAGTTCGCCATTGAAATTGATCAACGCACTGAACGCATGTGCTGCGTCGGCTGTATGAGCGTTGCGCAAACCATCATTGGTGCGGGGATGGCGGACTTTTACCGGCACCGCGTCGGCTACTCGGAAAAGATCGACCCCCACAGCCTGCCCCTGCCGTCGGTGGTGACAGGCGCAACAGTGAAACAGCTCGCAACCGCAAAACCCTACGTGCGAGCCGAGGCGCATCTCTACATGACCGGCCTACGCTGCACCGCTTGCGTGTGGTTAGCCGAACGCACCCTCAGCCGCCTCGGCGGATTAGAAGAGGCAACGCTAAACCTGACCACCCAAAGTGCGCGTATCCGTTTTGATGGTGCCCAACTGACCACCGATACCATCGTCGCTTCGCTGGCCGCAGTCGGCTTGGGTGCGGATGTCGCTGAGCAGCACACACGCGCGCATCAGCGACGCCAACAGCGACGCACCCAGTTACTAGAGTTTGGCGTGGCGCCATTGTGCATGATGCAGGTGATGATGTTGGTTGTCCCGATCTACCTTGCCGACTCCAGCGATATTTCGCACGACGCCAAGCAACTGATGGCGTGGACGGCGTGGCTCCTTACGCTGCCAGTATTGTTGTTTTCCGCCCGACCGATTTTTGTAAACGCCTTTCGCACCGCGTTACACACGGCCAGTAGCGGATACCTTGGAATGGACGTTCCGGTCGCGCTCGCGCTGCTACTGACGTTTGTCTCGAGCACCGTCGCACTTGTCAGCCAATCCGGACAGCACTACTTTGATGCCATCACCATGTTCGTATTCCTGCTGCTGGGCGCACGCTGGCTGGAGTCTTCACTGAGGCTGCGCACCGCCGAATGCATCGACCGTCTTTCCAACGCGCGCCCGCTGGAATGTCAAAAACTCCGCGACTTTCCCGGTAGCGAGCAGACACAGACGGTGCGAGCCGACCAACTCACCGTCGGTGACTTTATCTCCATCCGACCGGGCGAGAGTGTCCCGGCCGACGCCGTTGTCATACGTGGCGAGAGTGAAATTGATGAGGCGCTTATGACAGGCGAATCCCGCCCGGTCGCACGTCGCACCGGCGAGGCGCTGATTGGCGGCACCATCAATACAAGCTCACCGTTAATCGCACAAGTCACCGCGGTTGGCAACAACACCCTACTTGCGCGTCTCGGAAAAATGGTGGAAAACAGTCTGGCGTACCGCCCCGCATTTCATGGTTTGGCCGAGCGCGCCGCGCGCTGGCTGGCACCGGCGACCTTGCTCGCCTCTGCCTCTGCGGCGCTCATCTGGTGGCAAATTGACCCTAGCCGCGCCGCCGAGATTGCTATTGCGGTGCTGGCGATTACTTGTCCATGTGCGTTTGCGCTCGCGGCCCCTGCCGCTATGGCCAGCGCGTTGGCCACGCTCACGCGGGACGGGCTGTTGGTGGCACGCGGCCATCTGATCGAAACCATGGCTGGTGCCACCGACGTGGTGTTTGATAAAACCGGCACACTCACCAAGGGCGAAATGCAGGTGACGGCATTGCAATGTGAGCCTGTGGATTTGCCGCGTGTACTCGCCTTGGCCGTTGCGCTCGAACGTGGCGCAATCCATCCCGCCGCAAACGCGATTAATACTTATGCAGCGGCCCACCACCACCGCGGTGTGGATACCCCGATTGCCGAAACACTCAGGACAGTTGCGGGCCAAGGTATCGAGGCGATGGTGGATGGCAGAACTTATCGATTGGGTAAACCCGAGTTTGCCGTCCCGGTCGCGTTGCAGGCAAAGTTTGCTGCGGTATCGACCACCCTGTCAGGCACCGAAACGCTTATTGCGCTGTGCAGCGTGGCAACGCGTGCCATGGGAGACGAAGGGAAAGCGGGTGCCATACAGGCTCCGGTGTTTGCGGTGTTTAGCTTAGCCGACCCCATACGTCCCGATGCCGCAGCCTGCATCGCTGCGCTTCAAGGACGAGGCATTAAAGTCCATTTGCTATCAGGCGATTCTGCGTCAGTGGTTAACGACACCGCACGCCGCATCGGCATCGAGGCGCGGTACACGCGTAGCGCACAGACCGCCGAGCAAAAACAACGATATGTTGCCGAGATGGTAAAACATGGCGCACAGATAGTGGCGGTGGGTGATGGCGTAAATGACGCGTTAATGCTTGCCGAGGCAACCGGCAGTATCGGTTTAGCGCAAGGTGCCACGTTAACGCGGCTATCCGCCGACGCCGTGCTGGCGAGCCGAAGTGGCGAGCTCCTCAGCTCCCTCTCCAACGCCTTTGCGTTGTCGCGCCAAACGCGCCGGGTAGTTCGCCAAAACCTTATATGGGCGTTGGCCTACAACGTCGTCGCGCTACCAATCGCCTTTGCGGGCTACGTCACGCCCTTAGTTGCCGCCTTTGGCATGGCGGCGAGCTCCCTGATTGTCGTCATCAACGCCAGCCGCTTAAGCATCGGGACCAATCGCCAAGTCCCGGCCCGCGTGCTGTCAAGATCGGTGTAGGACGATGGAGTCGCTTTGGATTCTTATTCCCCTGTCACTTCTGATCGCCGTGGGCATTGGCGCTGTCTTTTGGTGGGCGGTCAACGGCGGGCAGATGGATGACCTGGATTCGCCCGCGCGACGCATTCTGATTGACGATGACCGTGCACCCGTCGCGGCAGCGCAGACGGATGTTGTATTACCCACGGCAACCAACGCCGGCCCACCCGCCCCGGTCCCGCCTTCTAATCAGGTATTGCCCGTCGTTTGATCCAAGTCAAAACCTCGTTTCTGTTGACTGCCAACATACCCGTAGTTCTAGATTAATCACTAAAGAGGGTTTCCGCGATGCAAAGCAACGCAAATACCTACAACTACAAGGTCGTGAGGCAATTCGCGATCATGACCATCGTCTGGGGCATTGTGGGCATGCTGGTCGGCGTCATCATTGCGACCCAGCTGATCTGGCCCGATCTTACGTTTGGCATCGAATGGCTATCCTATGGACGCCTGCGTCCATTGCACACCAATGCCGTCATCTTTGCCTTCGGCGGCTGTGCACTATTTGGCACCTCCTACTACGTCGTGCAGCGCACGTGCCAAACGCGTGTGCTGTCCGACACGATGGCCTCCATTCACTTCTGGGGCTGGCAACTGGTGATCGTACTCGCTGCCGTCACGCTGCCGCTGGGCATCACCCAGGGCAAGGAATACGCAGAACTCGAATGGCCAATCGATATCCTGATCACCATCATTTGGGTCACCTACGCGATCAACTTCTTCGGCACTATCATGAAGCGCCGCACGCAGCATATTTATGTGGCGAATTGGTTTTACGGCGCGTTCATTCTGACTGTCGCGATTCTGCATTTGGTGAATAGCGCCGCAATCCCCGTAACGATGTGGAAATCGTATTCCGCCTACGCCGGTGTTCAGGATGCGATGATCCAGTGGTGGTACGGCCACAACGCGGTGGGCTTCTTCTTGACTGCAGGTTTTCTCGGCATCATGTATTACTTTGTGCCAAAACAAGCGGAGCGCCCGATTTACTCTTATCGCTTATCGGTGGTGCATTTTTGGGCGCTGATCTTCACCTACATGTGGGCCGGCCCGCATCACCTGCACTACACCGCATTGCCGGATTGGGCGCAATCGCTCGGCATGGTGTTCTCGCTTATTTTGCTGGCG
>JACMOJ010000088.1 GCA_014378085.1 Burkholderiales bacterium
GCGGTTCTGCCAAAGGTAGAGCGATTTACGTTATCAACGCCGATACGGGCGATATCCTTCGGTCGTTCCCAACCACGAGGAGTGTTGCGAGTGACGTGGCACTCGTTGATGTGAACAATGATGGATTTGTAGACTATGGGTACGCGCTGGACACAGGCGGGAACGCCTATCGCATCCATTTTGTTGTTGGCCCAGGGACGTTGGGTTTGCTAACTGCGGCTAATTGGAAGTCCAGAAGAGTTGCGTACACGAACGGCGGCAATCGTAAGTTTTTGTTCCAGCCGGGTGTGTTCCCAACCGCCAACAGCGTTTATGTCGCGATGGTTTCCGGGGATCGGGAGCGACCGCTTATCGAGAATTATCCTTACACGACACCAGTATTGAACCGAGCGTACGTTTACAAAGACGATTTGACAGCGAGCACAGGCGACGTAGATATGGACAGCCCGACGTTAATTGACTCAACCACAACTGCGACTTGTACATCCACTTCGTTGGTGTCGGATAGTTCGAAGAAAGGCTGGTTCTTTAACTTGAATGAGAACGGCGTAGGTGAGCAGGGGGTGACGTCTGCGCTAATTGCTGCTGGCTTAGTGACCTTCAGTACCAACCGTCCGATTCCCACGTCGGCGCAATCTTGTAGCGGCGCGTTGGGAGAGGCGCGTGGGTACTTAGTCAATTTATTTAATGGTTCTGGTGCCATTGCAGCAACCGGCGGTAACACTTGCGGCGGGCGGCGTTCGTCAGTCTTCCCTGGCGGCGGGCTTCCGCCTTCGCCGGTGATTGGCGTGGTGCCAGTGGATGGTATTCCAACCGCCGTGCTGATTGGTGCGCCTGACCCTACTGGTGCTACAACTGCAACCATCGGTGTTACCAAAGTGACCCCGAAGATTTCAAATGCGCGGACCAGAACTTATAAATCTACCAACACCGATCAGTGAAGCATGCCGAAAGGGTATGGAGCCGAATCGAGGATGCTGCTAAAATATTCGGCTAATGTAGAAATCACGCGCCCGAATAGCTCAGTTGGTAGAGCAGCGCATTCGTAATGCGAAGGTCGTAGGTTCGACTCCTATTTCGGGCACCAATAAAAATCAAGGGCTTGCGACATGCAGGCCCTTTTTGCTAGTGAAATGGCCGACGCGGCTGCAAAGATTCGTTGAATTTTCGGCGGGTAGCCGCCAAGCTAACAGCAGGCCAGCAGCGCGCAAACGGCGGGATCCAAAATGAAACCTCGGGGTTTTACGCTTCTGGAAATGCTGGTAGTGCTTGCGCTGATTGGCGTCATGGCTGGCATCGCCTTGCCCAACTTTTCTCGATTCTTGGAAAGTTTTTCCATCAAAAACCAATGGGCGGCAGTCGAGCGCGAATTGGCGGACGTTCCTTATCAAGTTTTTATTTCCGGAGCCAACTTTCAGCTCGATAGCGGTTCGGCGGCAACCCGCCTAACCACGCTGCCGGAGGGCTGGCGAATCGAAGCCGCTAGTCCGATTGTGTATCGCTTCAGCGGATGGTGTGAAGGGGGGCGCCTTAGCATTCTCTCGGCGAGCGGCGAGCGTCGCAACTACCAGTTAGTTGCGCCGGCGTGCAGCCCGACCGTGATCGCGGGATGAGAGCGATCCTTACTACGCCGAAGCAGCGTCGCGTCGTTGGCGGCTTTACGTTGCTTGAGGCAATTGTGGCGTTGGTCTTGCTCAGCACAGCGGGGCTGGTGTTGTTCTCGTGGATCAACGCGAGTTTTGATGGGCTGAACCGTATTGAGCAAAGTAATGCGCGCGCCGCCGCAGAGCTCAATGCAATGGAATTTATGAAGACGGTAAACCCAATGCAGCAACCCGCTGGCCAGATCCAGCTCGGTGAAGTGCAGGTTAAATGGCGCGCCAAGCCACTCACTGATTTGGTGGCAAATCGAAACGATAGTCGGGAGCCTGGGCCGTTCACGGTCGCGCTGTATGAAACCGAAGTGTCGTTAGATGGGCGCCCGAGCATGGAGCCCTACACGATTAAGTTGCGACAAATGGGCTACCTACGCTCGATGGCTGATCTGGAAGAGTCTTCGCCAACAAGTGCGGGTTCGCCTCAGGCACCAGGAAAACGGTAAAATATCGGCTTGTAAGCCCGCATAGCTCAGGGGTAGAGCAACCGCCTTGTAAGCGGTAGGTCGTCAGTTCGAATCCGACTGTGGGCACCATCTTTCCGCGCATTGCCGCGAACGCTGACCAATCCTCTCGGTCAACATGTTAGTGGGCTGGGGCGCGAATCTTTAAATTCTTTCAAGCGCCGAGACCTAAGCTCCGATCCGACGCATTCGTATGTATAAACATCGAGGTAGATAGCGGCATGATTTCCTGCTGGCATGGGTGGGCTGCAGCTTGGACAACGTCCGGCAACCATGGATTGCGAATCCTAGGCTGCGTTGCGATGGTTCTCCTAGTGTTAGGTGTAAATGCCGGCGACAGCATCGCGCAAGTCGTCAAGACGCCGCACGTCGAAGCGCAGTTAATCGCGCGCCACACGACCTTTCAACCGGGCAAGCCGATTGAAGTTGCGTTGCGATTGAAGATCATTGATCACTGGCACACGTACTGGCGTAATCCTGGTGATTCTGGCCTGCCGACCCGGTTGAAGTGGACGTTACCGGAGGGATTTACGGCGAGCGAAATTGAATGGCCATACGCGAAAAAGCTGCCGCTTGGGCCGCTCATGAATTTCGGCTATGAGGGCGAAGTGTTGCACTTGATCAGCATCCAGACGCCCGCAGCATTTCAACCCGGCGCGAAGGTCAGCCTCAGGGCAAAAGCGGATTGGCTGGTCTGCGCTGATGTATGTATCCCGGAGGACGGGTTGGTCAGTCTGTCACTTGCGGCGGCCGGTACTGCGCCGACAGTGAGCTCGCAGTGGGAAACTGCGTTCGCCCGCACCCGTGAGGCCTTACCGAATCGCACCTTGAATGATGTGTCGGTGGCCATCGATGGAATGACAGCAACAATCAATGTGAAAACAAAAGGGGTGATTGACGCCATCGGCGTCGCGTTCTACCCGCACCGTGATGATGTGATAGCGAACGCCGCGAAACAAGTTTTTGCGAAAACGCGGGATGGATTCAGCCTGACGGTGCCGCTGGCCGATCCACGAAACAACGATCTCAAGATATTTGACGGTGTGTTGGTAGCAGACGAGGCCGACAAACGCGCGGTTAGTTGGGGAGGTGCGATCACCGCTCGCGCAGTGACGATCGCGGCACCGGTCGCCTATGTCGGCGGTGTGAATTCAGAAAACTCATCAAAGTCAGCCACTGGCGGGCAGTTTCAAGCAAACGTTGCTGAAAACACCCGTCCTGACTTGAGTTTGTTGATGGCCATATTGCTGGCGTTTCTTGGCGGGCTGATCCTTAATTTGATGCCGTGCGTGTTCCCGGTGTTGGGTATCAAGGTGATGGGCTTTGTTGAGAACGCGCATGGCGAAAGCGGTTTGTTGCGTCGCCAAGGTGCCGCCTACTTTATTGGCGTGTTGATGTCGTTTATGGCGCTTGCGGGGCTGATGCTAATTTTGCGAGGCGCAGGCCAATCGATTGGCTGGGGTTTCCAGATGCAAGAGCCGTTGTTTGTCGGCACACTTGCGGTGCTGTTCTTCGTCATGGCACTCAATCTTTCGGGTTTGTTCGAGGTTGGCACCTCCATTCAAGCCGTGGCCGGAGACGCCGAGAATCGTGCGCAGTCAAATCCACTCGTCGGCGCACTAGTATCCGGGGTGCTGGCGACCATGGTGGCCACCCCGTGTATGGCACCCGGACTAGGGGCTTCTGTCGGTTTTACGCTCGGCCAATCTGCGCCGGTCGCGCTACTGATCTTCGCCGCGATCGGCGTCGGGCTGGCGTTGCCAGTCACGCTGCTCTCATTTTTTCCAGCACTGCTTCGTTATCTGCCGAAGCCCGGCGCGTGGATGGATACCTTCAAACAGGCGATGGCGTTTCCGCTGTATGGAACAGTCGTCTGGCTAGTGTGGATCCTCGGCGCGCAAACGGGTAACGATGGCGTGGCGGCGCTGCTAGTGGGGCTAACACTACTCGCCCTTGGCGCGTGGGTATACGGGCGAATGCAAGCACGTAAGCCATTCGTCGCATCAGTCGTTGGTGCAAGTGTGGCGATGATTGGTCTCTGGTTTGCGTGGATTGGGGCGACCACTTCCGCCCCAGCGGCAGGTGTAGCGACGAGTGTGGCGACCAGTGCAGCGGCGGTAACAGAGGATTGGGTGCCGTTTTCCAAAGAAAAAATTGCAACGCTTCGACAAGACGGTAAATCGGTATTTGTCGATTTCACCGCAACGTGGTGCATCACGTGTCAGGTCAATAAACGGGTCGCGTTAAATGACGATGCTGTGGTGGCGCAAATGAAAGCGCGCAATGTGGTGCGAATGAAGGCCGACTGGACCCGCAAGGATCCTGCAATTACGGCAGCACTCGCAGAATTTGGCCGTAACGGTGTGCCTTTGTATGTGCTCTATCCACCGCGTGGAGAGCCAGTCATCCTGCCGGAACTACTCACGCCATCACTGGTGCTGGAATCTATTGCAAAGCTAAAGTAAGCGTATGAATGATGCGGGGGTGGGCGGCTAAAGCGGCGGCTGAGGCGGCGGTGGGTGCTCCGCCATGTGGCAGGGCTCGTCGCCATTGTTCCACCGTCGCTACTTCGCCTTCGCTATTCCACTTTTATAGCGGATGCTTTTACTTCGTCTGCGGGCAGAGATTTCTGTTCTTGCGCCCATGTTCCCAGTTGCTTGCGAAACGCGTCCGTCACGGCACGTGCCTCACCGTCGTCGCTGATGATGTATGGCGTAATCAAAATGACCAGCTCGTTGCGCTTAGTCGAATCGGTTGTCTTGCTGAAGGCTTGACCGATGATGGGAATGTCCTTAAGGAACGGAACGCCACTCTTTGTCTTGTCAACAGTGTTGCTGATTAGTCCGCCTAACACATACGTCGAGCCGTGTTTTAAGGTGAGCTTGGTGTCGAGCGAGCTCTTATTAATCGTCGGGGAGCTGATCCCGCCGGTAGTGTTGTTTGCAACGCTGCTCACCTCTTGTGAAACTTCCATATCCACTTGGTCCGACGAGTGAATGACGGCTTTTATTTTGAGAATCGTACCAGTGTTGCGATATTGCACAGAAGAAATTACGCCAGATCCACCGGTTGCCGAATTGGTCTGCTGACTCGTCAAGACAGGAACATCTTGGCCCACCTGAATACTCGCCGATTCGCCGTTGCGCGCAATCAAACTTGGATTGGAAAGAATCGTAACGCGGTTATCACTCGCCAGTGCGTTCAACACAGCGCGCGGCTGACCAAGTCGGTCGAGTTGCGTAATGGCAAATCCGGTAAAGCTATTGAAGGCGGCTGCTGCGCCTCCCGTATTACCCCCAAGTTGCGTGACGTTCATGCCGCTATTGTTGAGGGATTTAAATATCCAATCGACGCCAAGCGACCTTGATTCATCTACCGCGACTTGTGCGACGGTAACTTCAATCAGCACCTGTCGAGATGCGCGATCCAAATCGCGTAACAGGCGAGTGATGTCGGCGAAATCATCGCTGGAAGTGCGAAATAGAAGAGAGTTGGTCGCCTTATCAACCACTACCCCGCCACCGGGTGCAGGTGCTGCGCCGCCGGTCGGTGCGCGCGCCGAGCCAGACAAGAGCTGCTGTACCGTTTCAGCGAGTCGCGTTGCATCGGTATTTTTAACTTGGTAGCTGAAAAAATTCCGGCCGGTGCTTTTCTCGACCGGCCTATCAAGCACTTTTGTCCAATCTAAAATGTGGTTGACAATTTCTTTGGACTGCGCGAAAACGATCACGCTATTTACCCCTGGCACGGGGAGCAGGGTGATCGGGAATTGAATGCCGCCCGCCGAGCCAACGCCAAGTGAATATCCCTCCTGCGTAAGAATCTCGGTCAACCGCTTCGCGAGTTCCTCAGCAGAAAGAAAAATTGGCGAAATGCGGATTGAGTTGCGCGCCTTAAAGAGCGGCTGGTCCAGCACTTGAATCGCTTCCAATGCAGCTTGTATATCGTCTCCATTACCTGACATCAGGATCGAATTTCGCGTCGGATCCTCCGTAAATTTTATTTTTTCGCCAAATAGCGTGCGTAGGTACTGTAAAACATCATTCGGCCGCAGCGATACTAGCTCCGCCAGTAGAAATACGGGCCGCATTGGCAATGGCGTATCCGGAAGAGCCCTGCCTCGGCGAATTTCGGGCAAATACCCGGTGCTAGCGTTATCGGGAACAAAGCGAATCAATCCGCCCAGGTCTTGAACTGCGACACCATAACTCTTCAGTAGCAACCCTGCCGTTGATTCCGCCTGAGCAGACGTGAGCGACTTTCCGCCGCGCAACGTGACCAAGTCCTTGCGTGCTGACACGGCTGAATCAATGCTGATGGTGCGCTTTAGCGCTGTTGCGTAAACCGCTTGGATAAAGGCGGGCAGCGGTAGCTGATCGAAATTCAATACGATGTCGGCAGGACCGGCAGGGGCAGTCGGTGATGGCGGGGTGGGTGCCTTTGTCGCCTGAACGGGGGGCGACGGATTTTGCATCACTAGCGTCTCACGCTTGCCCTCGGCAGCGATCGCCGCGCTGTTGACGTCGGTCGAAACAGGAGCGGCTCGTTCCGGTAATTTGAGTGGCTGCGGAATAACTCTTTCGGTCGCACAACCAACGACAGCCACTGCGAGAAGCATGGCAACCACTATCGTTCGGTGTAGCTGTGTCGCATTTTTCATAATTTGAACTTGTCGTCCGCTACCAAATAATGGCAGCTGCTTGCCCATCAAGCGGCAGGTTGCGCTTCTTACCCTCAATCAAAATGCATAAACCGCGTTCGCGCACTTGTGAGATCAGCGTTCCATCTGGAAGTTTGTCCCCAGCTTTTAGCTGCTGAATGCGGTCGTCTCCAAATTGAATGATGGCGTAGCGTTCGGTAGGCCTGCCGGTAATGCCAGCAACCCGCCAACGAGCAGCCTTTTCATCAATTGTTGGAGCTGCTTCAGCGGCTCCTCCCCATAGTTTACTTTGAAGTAAGGCGCTCACTACAGATTGCGAGTTCCCAGTGGGCGTTGGAAGCCTAGGTACCAGCCAAACTTCATCCGCCTTAGCATCAGTTAACAATTTGCGCTGAGGAGATGGCGCAAACAGCACGACCGCGATCATCGTCGCAAATACAGCAAAGAGCCATCGCTTAAGCGAAATACTCACTTCGGCAGCTTTGCCGGAGGAGAGTAGGTTGCGGGCGTGACCGCAATAGGCTTAGCGTCACGCGTTTCTGCGGCTCTCACAGCATAGCCGACCAATTCGATTTCGGCGGTCGGGGTCTGACCGACATTGGTGGTGCGAATGGCAAGACTTTCGACGAAGATCGTTGGCGACTTTTCGGACTTGCTCCGCGCGACTGACGCCAACCACGGATAGACATTGGACGCTCGAAAATCTATTTGCACGCGCGCTCGTAACTGTATCAGCGCGAGCTGGACAGGGCCCGACACGTTTTCAGTCAGCGCCGTGGTTCTGATTGCCCGGACCGCAATATTTGCTGCTGTTAACGACTGTGTAATGCGCTCTTCAAACGCGGCCTGAGACAAGCCAACACTGCCATCCCGCCACAAAAGCGCTTCAAGATCTGCCACCCCAGTTTTCATTTCTTGCGCTCGCGTTGGCCAGTCGGCGACGGCTGCTGTAGCACGTGCACGCGAATTTTTTTGCTCGATCAGGTCCCAATTGGTGTGTTCGGCGGCAGCGTGATCCCGCAACAACAAAACCGCGTACAGCCAAAGCGTTCCCACAAGCAGATAAATGCCAGCGCGAAACCTTGCATTGGAGCGCCATTCGATCAAAAACTGGCCTGCAACTTTGCTGAAGTTAGGGGTCTGCATTAGATTGCTCGGATGCCTGCAGTGTTTGTCTTCTCAAAGTTAGCATGAACATGCGCCACAAATGGACTCGCTGGCAATGCGGCTTTTTTAGGAGGTGGCATGAGCTCGCTGGATGTCGGCGCGAGCTTCGGCGCGGGCTTTGGCGCGGGGGATGAGGAGTCTGCGGCTTGCCCACCGCTCGGCTTGACTAGTCGGATAGTAATGTTTACGCGAGAACCATCGGTTCGTACCTCAACGTCGCGAAACATCGTTTCTTGTTCGAGCGCTTTGACCAGTGCCGTTGCGGCCGGTGGTGCGCCGGATGTCGCCTGAATTGAAAATTTGAGTTGCTGCGGACGCAGATCCCAGTCACCAAGCTGTAGCGCCCCGGCCGCCGCGATTTGGCTTAACACGTTACTCACCGTCAAAAATAGTTGAAGCGGGTCTGGCTGGCTGAAGAGTTCAAGAAGCTGGGTTGCGCGTTGCTGTGCAGACAACGACTGCTCCCGAGCGTTGAGTGCCACATCTAGGGTTTTTTCGGTCGATAACAGACGCTGTGCGGCTTCGCGCTTGAGCGAAAAAAGTTGGCGCAACTCATTTGCATACCAAATAGTCGGAAACGATAACGCAAGCGCCAACGCATAGACAACCAGTAACTCGCGTTGCGACGTGCTATTTCTAACCTGACTTGCGAGAAAACCCAAAGGCTCCTTCAGCCAAGGTAGTGTGATCGCTGCCGGAGGTGACGGGTCTGCGCTTTCAAGTTGTCCAGTGCTGCGCAGGAAATTTCGCCAATTTGAATCGGATGGCAGCTCCGGCCACCACTGTTCGGCCAGAATTCGACTTGCTCCGTGGAATACGCCGACGAATCCGTCCACGGCGCGGTACAAGGCGGCTGTGTTTTTAGTCAGGTCCGCAATGGCAGAATTCACCGGTTCAAAGCGCCGTAAAGCTGACTCTGGCAACACGCGAAGCTGCGCGATATCAGCACCCGATTCGAGAATTAAAGCGGTGGTAGCCGCAGCATCCCATGCGCAAATGATGGCTGAGTCGGCGGCCGGAACAACGTAGTGTTCGCTGGCTGAAAACGGTGACCAGCCAGCGATCGCAAGCCGAATTGCATCTAGGCGTTTAGCCTCGGGAACGCTACCTAGTTCTAGGACTTTGACGGCGTAACACCCTCGGGACAAAATCCAGAAAATGTTCGCTGATTGCTTCGTCGACGCTGCGTGAGGCCCGATAACACCTTGCCTCGTTTGGCAAAAGTGGTCCTCTATGGAGAAGGAGCGATCACTTCGAAGGTTGGCCGGAATAAAGAACTTCAGCCAGCCACTGAGGCGCTTTTGCATCAACATTCTGGGGTGAGTCGCGTAGGTCATTCCTGGCGGAAGAAGCGGTGGTTGCTATAGGTCGGGAACCTGACTGCTGCCCCACTTCTGGTTTTTGGGTATCTTGCTTTAAGGCTCGCTGAAATTCGTCAGGCCCACTTGGAATGCCGACCGTTACGGGTCGACGGACACACATCTTTAGTCGAGTTGGACGATCAGATTCACCGGCTGTAATAGATAACTGACATTCTAGCAGGAACGGTAGCTCAGCTTTGTACAACACCACCCGTAAGTCGTTGGCGCCGAATAGGCCAAAATAGTCGGAATCGATCGGGCCCGAGGTAAAAGGTGCTAACTCTGCGACGGACGTGAACGCCCGCGCCCGCCGTTGGTCAATGAGGGCAGGAATTTTTGCGCGATCCAAGCCTGGGAGAGCATAAAGCACCGCAGCAGGCGCTGAGTTCATGTTCAAACCAGAATGGCGAGCTATTGAAAAGAGGTCCATGAATCGAGATTCAACCCCAGGGTTACTGTTTTGTCCTGCTGTTCGGAGGCGGCTGAACAAACTATCCCAGCCGAGAACATCTTGTAGTTGTTCGCGCGTGCGGAGGAAGTCATTTGTAGGTGGTGGCTTATTTGCGCGAGCGTAGTCTGCCTTCTCGGCTCCGTTTAGCCGTCTCAGGTCGTCTGCATCCATGTAATCGAGCAAGCTGTCAACCAGCCGAGGCTGATTTTCAACAGGAATGCCGAGGCTATCGAGCAATCGGAATATTGTTTTTTCGTCGAGCGTGTTGATTGCGAGTAATCCGCGCTCATCCTGAACGCTGATCGACAACGTTTCGGTCAGCTTATAGCGTCTGCCGTCAGTTGCGAGAGTTTCCTTGCCGAATGTGAGTCCTCCCTCTTCGCGGGTTCCTGTGGCTGCGGCAAATTGTAACGATTCGCGGATTGCGAACGCCTCTCTTTCAGCTTCGGCCCAGCGTTGCATGTGCAGGGCGCTGTTCCGAAGGGAATCTACTTGAATAGCAAAGTAGGCCGCGCCAAGGCTAATGATCGCAATCGCGACCAGCGTGGCAACCAGCACAAACCCAGTTTCGGGCTGACCTGCGGTAGGCAGGAACTTCAGATTTAGTTTTTCAATCACGCGGGAAACCAGTGTCACGGCTTGGATGTTGGGCAAAAAACCACTCTCTTGGTTGGCAACCCCGCCGATGGCGGACGCGGTTTTAGCCGACTAACGCGTATGATTGTGGCCTATCCAAAGCAAGAATCATACTCGCCATAACCGACATGTCGTATTTTTCTCCTTCGTCGCCACGATGCGCAATGAAACCTAAGATTTGCTCCGACCGCCGTTCGGTCGCAGCAAATCCTTTGTCGCGATTCGGCTCGCCAGCCATCTTGCGGTGGGAAAAACCGACACAGACTGGATTTACCTTGTTGGAAATTCTCACCGCGATGGCGCTATTTTTTATGGTCGCAGGAATATTGGTATCCGGGGTTTCGCAAGCAATTCGGGTAGCAGAAGTTGGCTCGGTTGAATCCGCTAACTCGCGTGATCAGACGATGCGACTCGCTTGGTTTCGAGAAACGGTAGGTTTGACGGTGCTGCCGGCGCCGGGGATGAAGCCAACGGATAGGACGCCGCCATTGATCGGCGATGTCCGCAGTATTGCCGGATTGTCGATCGCGGCACCGAATTCACAAACACGAGGGCCATCTGCGTATCGGTTTGAAATCGGCTTCAGCGCTGAGACTGGCGAAGGGCAGTTGACCCTTGTCGATGGGAACGAGCAGGTCGGTGCTGAATTGAAACCGGCGGCAGTGCTGGCCGCCTGGCGCGGTTCGGAGGGGCGCTTTTTCTTCTTGGATGAGGATGGGGTTTGGCATGATCAATGGCCCGCCAGAGGGAAGGCGCCTGCCGCTCGGCCGAATCGCGCGCCATTAAGCTCTGAATTACCGGTGGCAATTGAGTTTAAGTACGGACTTCCGCCGAAGAGCGTCGTGGTGGCAATTCAGGATCGAGCACTCCCCCCACCGACTCTTGAGGAGCTGATGAAATGAACGGCCGCTCAATTCCAATTCTTCCAGTCGGTGTGCTCGTGCTGTTGCTCATCCTCACCTCTTGGCTATCTCAATATGCTGCCAACGACGGGTCGGGTGTCCGCGAACTCGGGAGAAATGATCCCGACGTGGTCGTAGAGCGTTTCACTTCTAGAATGCTCTCGCCAACGGGCGACGTACAATACGTTTTGGTCGCAGAGAAAATGACGCATTATCCTGTTGGGGACACATCATTAATGGAGCAGGTAATCGTTACGGCCACGTCGCCCGGTCAGCCACAGCTCGTTGCAAAATCGCCGACCGCGCGGCTCATTTCTGGTGGAAATGAGGTTGTCATGGAAGGGGGGGTGGTCATCGATTCAAGTGCGTTCGGGAGCTCGCCAGCCATGAAGCTACGCACGCCACGGCTCACGGTGCTGCCTGAGAAAAACACGGCTTCCTCCAAGGATGGCGTGGTGATCGAGAGCGCACAAGGCGTGATGAATGCGGAAAGTTTTGAGCTCAATAACCTTACCAAAACGCTGCGCATGGAAAAGATGCGTGCAACGCTAATAAGCGGGAAGTGAGATAGCCATGGATCGCCCGAATTTGACTTTCGTGTCGTCTCAGAAACGGCTGCTGCGGTTGGCAGCGCTGGCGATCATGGCGCTATTGGTGCCAATGGCGGCAATAGCCGAAAAAGCGGATCGAACCAAACCGATAAAAATTGAAGCGGCCAGCAATGTGTTGGACCAGTCGACCAACGTACTTGTGCTTGAAGGCGAAGTTGTGCTGGAGCAGGGAACCATGAAAATTACGGCCGAACGCATGCGGCTAAAGCGCGACGCGCAAGAGAATATTTTTGCAGAGCTGTTCGCCAAAGCGGGTGGGCAAATCACATTCCGCGAGAAGCGCGAGGGATTTAGCGACTACATGGAAGGGGTGGCTGATCGCGCCGAGTTTGATGACAAAGCCAACACACTCAAATTGTTCTCGCGCGCGCGCTTAAAGAACGGTACTGATGAGTTGACGGGCGAGTACATTTACTACAACTCGCTGACCGACGTCATTCAAGCATTCGGCGCTGCGCCTGATAGCAAGTCTGGCGCCAAAACCACGCCGCCGACGGGCAATAATCGGGTTCGAATGATCATTCAGCCGCGGCAGGAGCCAGCCAAAGAAGCTGCGCCGGCGAGCGCAACCCCGGTAAAGAAATAGCGATGCAGTCGGCTCGTGACCCTTTTTCTGTTGAGGTTGCTACCGACGCAGGCGGGTCGACTGTGAGTGTTCTACGCGCGCAGCATTTGCGAAAAGCGTACAAGAAACGGGTGGTGGTTCACGATGTTTCGCTGGAGGTAAAGAGTGGCGAGGTGGTGGGGTTGCTAGGCCCTAATGGCGCGGGAAAGACCACTTGCTTTTACATGATAGTCGGCCTCGTGGCGGCGGATGGTGGCGAGATTCACCTAGATCAACACGTCATGACGACGCTGCCAATCTATCAGCGTTCGCGACTTGGCGTGGCGTATCTTCCGCAAGAGGCATCGATTTTTCGAAAGCTGAGCGTGGCTGAAAACATCCAGGCCGTGTTGGAGCTGCGAGGCTTAAGTAACGAAGAGATCGCCAAAAAGCGCGATGCCCTGCTGGACGAGCTGCACATCAGCCACCTGCGCAACAATCCTGCGGTGAGCCTTTCGGGCGGTGAACGCCGGCGGGTTGAGATTGCGCGTGCGCTTGCGGTTGAGCCTCGTTTTGTGCTGTTGGATGAGCCCTTCGCGGGCGTTGATCCCATCGCTGTGATTGATATTCAAGAGATCATCAAATTTTTGAAGAAGCGCGGCATCGGCGTTCTGATTACCGATCACAATGTTCGAGAAACGCTCGGTATTTGCGACCACGCCTACATCATTAACCAAGGCCGCGTGCTGGCAATGGGAAAACCCGCTGAGATAGTCGCTGACGAAACGGTGCGAAAGGTCTATCTAGGCGAGAACTTCCGGCTGTAACGAACATCATGAAAGCATCGCTCCATCTCAAGCTTTCACAACATCTTGCGCTGACGCCCCAGCTGCAGCAGTCAATCAAGCTGTTGCAGCTATCGACCGCGGAATTGAACCAAGAGCTAGAGAAATTCCTGCTGGAAAACCCGTTACTTGAGCGCGAAGATAACGAATCGCGCGAAACTGATAGCGCAGCAAGTGACGCAGCCAGTGATCGGCTTGCCGAAGCCGCCTCCGTGGACGCCTACAGTGAGGCCGATTACGCACCGGGAGGGGTCTCGGCAACGCAAGTTGCAACCGACTCAGCCGACCGGCGCGATCTTGAGTTCGATAGCAATGAGTTCATGGGTGCCGGTGATTTTGAGAGCAGCGGCCCATCAGGCGCTTCCGCCGGCGGCGACGACAACGGGGATCGCAGCGACCGCGAGGAGTATGGTGCTACCGCTGCGTCGTCGATTTCGCTGCAACAGCATTTGCTGGCGCAGCTAGGCCTGATGCCTTTATCGCAGCGCGACCGACAAATGGCTGCGTTCATCATCGCGCACTTGGATGACGACGGGTACCTCACCTACGAAATTGGGGATTTGGTGCAAATGTTGGTTGTCTCGGGCGATGATAACGTTGACGACATCGGCGGCATCGGCGATATCAGCGACAGCGGCGCAATTGGCAAAATCGACGATGAGGACATTGAGGATATGTTGCGTAGCGAACTCAACGTTGCGTTGAGTCACGTCCAACATTTAGAGCCGCTTGGAGTGGGAGCCCGCTCCTTAGCCGAGTGTTTGCGGCTACAGCTAGACCAGTTGCCCGCCACCACAGCCTATTTGGCCGAGGCCAAGGCGTTAGCGATGGAGCATCTTGCTGCGCTCGGTCAGCGCGATTTTGTGAAACTCAAACGAGTTCTGCGCTTGTCCGACGAAGGCTTGCGGGCGACACGTGCATTAATCGTGGCGTTGGACCCAAAGCCGGGGCGCAGATTTGGTCAGGGCGACACAAGGTTTGTGATTCCCGATGTGGTGGTCAAGAAAGTTCGTGGCAAATGGCATGCGATGCTAAATCAGGCGGCGATGCCAAGGCTTCGAGTGAATCAGTTTTATGCGGATCTTTTGCACAAGAGTCGCGATGCAAAGGGGAAGAACCTCGCCGGACAACTCCAAGAGGCGCGCTGGCTGATCAAAAATATTCAGCAGCGTTTCGAGACCATCCTGAAGGTCACCGAAGCGATTGTCGAAAATCAGCGGCATTTTTTTGACCACGGTGAAGTCGCGATGCGTCCATTGGTATTGCGTGAGATTGCCGATCAGGTGGGGCTACATGAATCCACGGTTTCGAGAGTCACGACGCAAAAGTACATGCTTACTCCGAGAGGGATATTTGAGCTCAAATATTTTTTTGGCTCAAGTGTGGCGACCGAGGCCGGCGGCGCATGTTCAGCGACCGCGATACGTGCGTTGATTAGGCAGTTGGTGGAAGCCGAAGATCAACGCAAGCCATTGTCAGATAACAAGATTGCAGACATTTTGTCCAACCAAGGCATCTTGGTGGCGCGTCGAACCATCGCCAAATACCGTGAATCGCTACAGATCCAGCCGGCGAGTTTACGCAAATCGCTTTAGCGGTCGTATTCGTTTATGTCCGCCCATGAAAGGCTTAAACCGGGGGCTCAAACCACCAGCTTATTCAGGTTGCGCGCTTTGCGGAATGGGCGTATCTTAAATCTATCAAAGACTTTTTTGCGTCCCTGAACGGGGATGGATTAACCGGGCACATGATGTGTCCATTTGAAAGGAGCGCGGTATATGAACTTGCACATGACAGGTCATCATCTCGAAATCACCCCATCAATGCGTGATTACGTAGCCTCCAAGATGACCCGAATAAATCGCCACTTCGACCACGTCATCGATGTGAGCATGATTTTGACTGTCGAAAAGTTACGACAGAAAATCGAGGCGAACGTGCATCTTTCCGGGAAGGACATTTTTGTTGAGTCTGAGGACGCCGACATGTACGCGGCGATCGATTTGTTAGTGGACAAACTGGACCGACAAATTGTCAAACATAAAGAAAAAATCAAGAGCAAACATGTTGCGGAAGCGCCAAAACGCATGATTTTGGATTCTTAATTCCAAGCTGGTTAAATAAATTTACGCCGCCCGATTCGCCCCGCAGTACGGAGCATCGGGCGGTTTGTTTTTTGCGTTCAGACTTGTTGCCCATCGGCGTTTCACTGCGGCATGCCGACATCAAACTGAATATTTTTTGCACCTACGTTTGCCGCGCACGCGAGGCGTAAACTGTCGCATTAGATCTTGTGAACCCGCACTATGCCCGCTGCTTCTTTTGCCAAATCTTTGCCAGTAGCCCACGTCCTGTTGGACTTGGATGTTTCAAGCAAAAAGCGTTTATTTGAACAAATTGGTTTGTTGTTTGAAAACGAAAACAAGATCGCACGTGCGGTAGTCTTTGATGCGCTGTTCGCCCGCGAGAAGCTTGGCTCAACCGGGCTAGGGCACGGCGTGGCGATTCCGCACGGTCGCATTAAAAATCTTCGCGAAACGATGGCGGTGTTTATCCGCACCAAGGATGGCGTGCCATTTGAGTCTCCCGATGGCGAATCGGTCCGGCTCGTGTTCGCGATGCTGGTGCCTGAACATGCCAACGAACAACACTTGAATTTATTGTCGGAACTCGCGCAAGTGTTTAGCGACGCAGAACTGCGTGAAGCGCTGCTGGTAGAACGGGACAATGCGCGTGCGCACGACATGTTGATTTACGGCGCAACAACTGACTCGACCAATGCCTCAACTCAGCGTTCAGCGGCTGTTTGATGATCGCCGCGACAAGCTCTCGCTAACTTGGGTTGGCGGGCAGCGCGGCGCGGCGCGATTCCTGAATCATGAGGCGCTCAATCGCCCCGGCGTTGGGTTGGTGGGACACCTCAACCTCATTCATCCCATTTTGATTCATGCGCTTGGCTTATCGGATGTCGAATACTTGGCGAATCTCGACGAGGCGCAACGCGCCGTCAGTGTCGAGGCGCTGTGCACCAATCAAACAATGGCCATCTTTCTGTGTGATGGTGTCAGCGCGCCAAAATTCTTGATTGATGCCGCTGATCGTTACAGCACACCGCTGTTTCTGTCGCTGAAAAAGAGCCGCATTTTTGTCAACTTGTTGCGCCCCTATTTGCAGCGTGAGTTATCCGAAATCACCACCTGCCACGGCGTATTTTTAGATGTGCTCGGGTTCGGCATTTTGATCACCGGTGATTCACAAATCGGCAAAAGCGAGCTCGCGTTGGAGTTGATCTCCCGCAGCGCAGGCTTGGTGGCGGATGACGCGGTCGAGCTCTATCAAGTTGGTCCTGAAACCATTCAAGGTCGTTGCCCGCCGTTGCTGCGAGATTTTCTGGAAGTGCGCGGCATTGGTGTATTGAATATCCGCGCCATTTTTGGTGAGACGGCGGTCCGTCCGCGTAAAACGTTGCGGCTCATTGTGCATTTAGAACGCCCGACCAAAGAGTATTTTGCAGGGCTTGATCGACTGCAGACAAAGTCGAGTACCACCACCATTCTTGGTGTAGAAATTTCAACGGTTACGCTCGCGGTGGTGGCGGGTCGCAACCTCGCCGTGTTGGTAGAAGCGGCAGTGCGGCAGTACATTTTGCAAACGCGGGGCTACGATTCGACCAAGGATTTCCTCGACCGGCACGAGGCGGCGATGCGCGAACAAGGAGTAGAAGCCGAGCCGCTGCTACCCACCCGTGCGCCGGTGAATTCCACCGTTGACGCGAACGCCACCGCGTCGTTTGATGCCTACGCACCTGAGTAACGTGGGGCAATGACATGAAACTCGTGCTCGTCAGCGGCTATTCGGGTTCTGGTAAAAGTGTGGCGCTGAAGGCGCTTGAAGACGCGGGATACTTCGCGGTCGATAACCTACCGGTTGCGGTGGTCGAGACGTTGTTACAGGAACTCGACGGGATTAAGCAAATTGCGGTTGCCATTGATATCCGTGCTGGTGCGTCGGTTGATGCGCTGCCTGCGCTAGTGAATGGGTTGCGCGACCGTGGTGTTGATTGCCGGTTACTGTTTATCGAGGCGAGCGATGAGGCGATTGCACGCCGGTTCGCCGAGACGCGTCGTCCGCACCCGCTCGCGACCAAAATTACCAGCGGCGTGAAAGCTTGCATCCGCGAAGAGCGGCGCTTATTGAGTGATATTGCGGGGCTTGGGCACCGCATGGATACATCGGGCGTTAACCCCAACCGTTTGCGGGATTGGATCAAGGATTGGCTACAGCTCGACCGGAGTCGTATCTCGTTAACGTTGCAATCGTTTGGTTTTAAGCACGGGATACCGATGGACGCCGACATGGTGTTCGACGTTCGTTTTCTGCCAAACCCGTATTACGATACAACGCTCAGGCCACTCAGTGGGCGCGATGAGCCGGTCAAGAAATTTCTGCAAGCAGATACCGACGTTGCAAAATTTATCGACGATGTGGCGGGCTTTTTATCGCGCTGGTTGCCGTCGTTTGTGCGTGACCATCGTGCCGCCATTACCGTCGCCATCGGCTGCACCGGTGGCCAGCATCGATCGGTTTACATCAGCGAACAACTCGCGGCTCGCTTCCGGGAAGTGCAGCAAGTGTTGGTTCGCCACCGCGACATCCACTAAGAAAAAAGTGAAAGTCGCCTAATGACGGGTGTTTTCGAGCAAAAAAGCTTGAAAACGGCCGTCTATCCTTGTGTTTCTAAAGATAGGCGTATCAGGATTTTTTTCACCGGGGCCGGCAAAGCCGCGCCGGCAGCATCATCCAGGTTCATCCACATCACCCCCGGCTCCGCCAAATGCGCATGGCGTTTGGCAACCGCGATCGCTAGCGGGTAGATGGTGAGTGAGTAGTGCGTAAAGCCATGCGCTACCTCGGGCAGCGGGCGCGGCCGTCGGCCTTTGCTCAGGGTGACCCGGTACTTTTGTTTTGCGGTCACTGTTGCGTCGGCTTCGACCGCAATCTCTGGCAACGACCATAACCCACCCCAGATGCCGGTTGGCGGGCGTCGCTCGATGAGGACCTCATTGCCACAAAACAACACCAGCATTTTGGTTTGTCGATGCGGGATTTCCTTCCTCGGGCTTTTGCCGGGAAGCTCAGCGATGCGGCCGTCATTAAATGCAACACAGGTGGCGCGTAATGGACACAACAAACAGCTCGGCGTACCGCGTGTACAAATGGTGGCGCCCAAATCCATCAGCCCTTGCGTGTAGGCTTCGATCTGTTTTTTAGGCACCTCGCGATCGGCCACCTGCCACATGGCGTCTTCAATCGCCTTGGCGCGTGTGTCGCCTTCGATGCCGAAGTGGCGTGCAAATACTCGCTTCACGTTACCGTCGAGAATGGCGCGGGACTCGCTGTAGGCGAAAGCGCAGATTGCCGCTGCCGTTGAGCGGCCAATCCCGGGCAGCGACCATACGTCCGCATGCGCTCGTGGGAACACGCCGTTAAATTGCTGAACTACCATGACGGCGGCTTTGTGCAAATTGCGCGCTCGGGCATAGTAGCCAAGTCCCGCCCAACGCTGCATCACGTCATCAACGGGTGCCGATGCCAGCGCGCTGACGTCCGGAAACCTTGCCATAAAGCGTGCGTAGTAATCGACAACTGCGCTGACTTGGGTTTGTTGCAACATGATTTCTGACACCCATATCCGATATGGGTCTTGCGTGTTTTGCCACGGCAAATCGTGACGCCCGCTGCGCTGCTGCCAGCGAATAATGTTTTCAGAAAATGAAGGCATGGCGGCATTTTGACGCAGGTATGGCGCAACAACCTAGGATGTCATCGTCGACGTTTGTGTTTGTATTGGCGATGGAATGTCTTGGGGTGTTGATCGCCGCGTCAATTCTGACCATCTGTACCGCGCAGAAAAAATGTAAAGACATCCGACGCAAGGCGCGCGATTGTTTCGCAGCCCCGAATGGTTAAGTAACGAGCACCATGCCAGCGTGTTTGGCGGCATTGCGGTCGAAGGTCATCACAACACTGCACCCGGCTGCTTTTCCAGCACTGGCGATTAGGCAATCCGCAAGATCCGCAGCGCCAGCCCGACATGCGCGGATAGCCCGCCACGCAATATCCGCATCTTCAA
>JACMOJ010000009.1 GCA_014378085.1 Burkholderiales bacterium
GCTGGCGGTTTTTTTATTCCGAGTTCGATAAGAAGAACACCTTCGACCACACGACACGTGCCAGGACGCACGGCGCCGGGATGATAACGTCTGTTTCGTTTGCTTCTACTGCCGACGCGTTGCGTCGGTCCGCGCCGTGGTCGAGGGTATCGGCGAAAACGCGGAAGAAAATGGCGATATGTCAGGCAATGCGGTTACAGGTGCGGGTAGTGGTGGGCGCACTGGAAGAGGCTCACAAGAGGCTCTGCGAAACTCCAAAGGAAGGTGTGCTTTGAACTATCCTCAAGGACAGCTATTGCGAATTATCAATTTTCTGCCTCCTCAGTTCACGGCTAGCTAGCCCGAGATGCCGTACCGTAAATCCATGTTCGCATTCTGCAAACCCAGTTCGTTTCCACCCTCGCGCGCGCGGCCGCATGTGAGTAAGTTATTTCCCGCTAACGTTCGGGGCCGCAACAACGTGTCGGCGTCGTACGCCCCTTACGGCCCTTATGGGCGCTGTTTTGCCGCACCCAACAAGAGACGTTCCAAGGCACGCCCGCCACACTCGTAAGTTTTGCGTTCGCGATTAAGAAATGCCACCAATTCGGGATGGACATAGACTGACAGGCGTGTAAATCCTGCCTGCTTCATTTTGGCCTTGTAAATCCGCAGGCGTTCAGCGTTTGTAGTGCTCATTTTGATTTCCTTCCCAACTGTCTTTGGCGTCCTGAGTTATGCAAAATTTTGCATGCCCTGAGAGCGCCTGCGGCTCGTTACAACCCGCCGGTGTTTTGATTCAGTGCCTGATATTGTGCAACCATTGCGGCGACCTGGCGCTTGGATTCCACTTCGTCGCGCCAGCCCGCCTCCAATTCGCGATCAGCCTTTTCAGCTTTCTCCTCCGCGGAGACCTTCAACATCTGACGAACGCTGGCAATCTGTGCACGGGCATCGGCACTAAGCCTCGGCTCTCCGTCCGGAGCGGGCAGCGATGCGGCTACAGTAGGCGCGGCGAGCAGTCCTGCCGTCATGGCCTTTGCCAGTACAACACTTCGCCTTGCCGTATCCCATCCAAGGGAGACGGACCATTGTGCTGGTTGGCACGCCGCGCGCGAGGCAGTAACGAGGCGCGCATACGCCTCTAGAAATGATTTGCGCGCGCTGATCGCGCCACTGGATTCAAGTACAGGACGGCAAATGCCAAACGCTTGAGCGATTTCTTGCGTCCAGACCACCGTGTCGGCCTCATCCACAGTCGTCAACGCAATGGCCCACGCTTCTTCAGGACCTGGGCGGCCGTCATTTTCATAAGCCATTTCGATCTGCTCGATCAGGTCGGCAGGCTTCGGTGTAAACCGACCACGAGTACGGTCAAGGCAATGTGCCGACAGAGCGGCGCGTACTTGCGACATTGGATATTTTGCCATCGCCACAAAGAACATGCTTTTCGCACCGGGCCCGATGATCTTGTTGGCCCCTGAACCGATGAGATCGTAGGCATCGTCCAGCAGCGCCGCGAACTCGTCATAGTCTTTTTCAAACATCAATTATCCCTTCAGCGTTCATGCTCCTATTGCCAAACAAGCGACGTTTTGCTTCGTCATTCACGGCCTTGCGTACGGCGGCCGTATCAGCTTGCGGAGTTGCCTGGCGCGCACTATGAGCCTCGACCCAGTCTGCTTTGAATCCAGACCAGCCACGCTCACAGCACATCGTCAAGGCGGCTTCGAGCGTGATCCCTGCCTTAGCTGCTTCACGCCTCATGCCTTCGATTGCAGTTGGCGTGATTGGTGCGTTCTTCTTTGAACGAAGCTTTTTGAAGTCGATTGCAAGTTGTGCCGGGATACCCCCAAGCAAATCGAGCGATGCCGAAGGCATTGCACGCGCTGTTGTTTCGGAATTGGTTCTTGGTTCTTGGTTATTGGTTCTTGGTTCTTGGTTAGTTTGTGATCCGGTTTGTCCTGGGTTGCCAGCCGCAACCGGATTAGAACCGGACCGGAACCCGCTGGGTTCTTCTGGGTTAGCCTTTGCTTTTGAAGGCCGGCCGCCCATGCGTCCATTGGATTTCGCCGTTTCGGCTTTCGCGCGGTAGGCCGCGATCTCGTCGTCACAACGAGCCTTCCTAAATCCGTCCTCCGTTTTCTCAAATTTGAATTGCAGGAGCTCAGCAACGATCTTGCGATCATCTTCTGAACGCGCGCCGATGATGTGGCAGAGTTCGTTAACGTTTAGTGGCAGCGGTTTCTCTGTGTCGTAGTAGACCTCAATCATGTCCCGGTAAATCCAGCGTTCGATACGAGTCATGTGAATCGAACCAGACCGGAAGTCGCCAATATGGTGGGGGTAGTAGTTCACGGGGCCATCACTTCAGGATGATCGGCATACCTCCCCGCCTGCTCTGCGTGCAGTTCGGTTTTGATTTCCTTCGCGATGGATTTGCTTTGACGCGGATAGGAGCATGCGCCCCAAGCCGGGGATTGAATATCCATGCCGACCAGCGCGCGTCCAGGTGCTGTCACGCCCGCCATCTACTTGACCTCAGCGACGTAATTCAACGGGTCAGCAAAGAACTTGTGCAGTTCGCGGTTCGAGTAGCATGTGCAACGTTCGGAAAGGCGAACTGCCGGCGGCGCTTTGCCCGCAATGACCATTTGGCGGAACTTCTCGCGGCTGACGGGCGAGAACGGGATAATCTGACGCCAGCGGGACATGCCGTCCGCCGGGAGGGTCTTGCTGAAAGGTGCTGCTTGGGTTGCGATGTACGCCATGGTTGCCTAACTTTGCGTGTTGCCGCCGTGGTTCAGCGGATTGATGCAAGGTTAGGTTTTATGATGCGTTGAATGGCGGAATTCCTTTTTTCAAAACGGAATTCCGCGAAATAGCTTCTCTTTGTCGCGCGCCCATCGCGTCAGGGATTTGTTTCAATGCCGTCAGTACCGTCTTCGGGTCCATAGGCACACCGATTAGATGAGCCATTCTGACAATTTCCGGAGCAACGCCGCGCGCGTCGTAGGCTAGACCCGCGTCCTTGCAGAGAGCCGCGATCATGACTAAGAGCGAATTACGCTCCGTCGTTGATAGCGGCCGCTCATCTATTGGCTCGTCGGAAAGCAGAGCCTCACATTTTTCGATCTCTGACGTCGACAATACAATCTCGGTTCCCTCAGGGAGGGCGAATACGGGACAAAAATTCCGCGCATTTAGCCACGGCGAATGCTCGGCTGAGTTCTGATAGTCCGGAGATCGGAGTTCCCATAATTTCCCGTCGATGTCGGATAGCATTACATCGCCGCCTACGTCGTCGTTGGACAGGTATTCGCCTTCGATTCCATCTGCGATTGCGGCCCGCCAGCGTCTGTCAGTGACGGTTATGACATTTTCTCCCTTTACCTCAATCTTGAATAGGCCATCCAGTGCCGCAACATTTTCTGCTTGTTCAACTAGCCCTTGACTTACGGGTGGCCAATGACCGTCAGGCAAACCAAAGGACTTGCTAATTCGCGTCAACTCACTACAGGAATCCATGAAAAGGCTCGCAGGCGCAACCTCCATCGCATAAATCCCCCGTACATTGCAGTACGCATCAATGAGACCTTCCGCCATGAATTGGCGTATGTCTTGGACTCCGATAGGCTCGCCCATGGTTAAAGAGAGACGATCTGCTGCCTCATCAAGGGTGTACCATTTTTTTATTTTGTACAGTTTTCGCATAAATTCTTACGTTCGAATCGGACGACCTTCAAGAAAGGCGCGCCGGGAAATGATTCCGCCAGATGGCGGTGAAACTCTTCATGCGGCGCGAGGAAACTTACCTATTACAACCTTCTTCCCCTCTGCAATCTGCGCGTCAACGAAATCCGACCATAGGTACATGATCTTGCGGCGCTCATCCGCGTACTCGGCCCGGTTGTACACACCCTTGATGCCCTTTATCGAGTGTGCCAGTGCTTTCTCGATGGCGTCGGACGACTGGCCCAGCTCGTGCAGGTGCGTCGATGCGGTGCGCCGGAAGTCGTGGATAACGAAGTGTTGCACGTCAGATTCCATAGCGCGCACCGCTTGATTCAGCGTCGATTTCGCGATAGGCCGGTCTTCGTGGCCGCGCCGCATCGGGAACACAAAGCGCTGGCTGTGCGAAAGTGTGCGCAGTTCGCGCAACATGGACACGGCCTGCGGCGACAGGAACACCCAGTGCTCGCGGTCCATTTTCATTCGCTCGGCCGGGATTCGCCATACGCCTTCGTCCAGATCGAACTCGGACCACTCAGACTCGATCAACTCAGACTTGCGAACCATCGTGACCACAAGGAGGTGCAGCGCCAGTTTGTAGGCGCGGCTCATATTGGAGGTGTACACCGCGCGTAGGAGCGTACCGACTTCATCGGGCGACAGGACGCGCGTGCGGCTCTGGGGCGTGGCGATGTAACGGGCGACCAACTGCTGGCCAGGGTTAATTGTCGCAACCTGGCGCGAAATTGCGTACTCGTACATACGCTTGACAACATTGCGAGTAAACAGGGCCATTTGCGAGGCACCGCGCCCTTTCACCTTGTCGCAGATGGCCAGCACGTCACCAGCATTCACCTCCGTTAGAACCTTATTGCCGATGGCGGGATAGATATCCTTGTCTAAGGCGCGCCTTGTAACCGTGCGGTACGACAGCGATTTAGTGGCTATCTCGGACTCGTACCAAAAATCGGCAAAGACGCGCACTGAATCAAGCGTCTTAGTAGCACCCCGGTCTTTCTTTGCCTCCGCAATAGGTGACATGCCGCCGGCAACAATCTCGGCGTAGCGACGTGACCGGATCCGGGCGTCTTGCAGACTGACCGCTGGATAGTCGCCGATAGTGACCATGGGCTGCTGCTTGCGGTTAAGTGAGTAGCGGTAGCGCCAGACCATCGAGCCCGATGTCATGACTTCCA